>NZ_JBLFEQ010000008.1:0-158998 GCF_047345125.1 Maribacter spongiae
CCCCGATGCGGAGCAGAACGTACAATCGGACTGGAACCAGACCACCGTGACGGCCGACGATTTCATACTGAACAAGCCTACTACGATAACGGGTGCCCAGGCGGCGGCCATTGCGGCGAACACTGCGAAGGTCACCAACGCTACGCATACCGGGGACGTGACCGGCGACGTGGCCCTTACGATATCCGACGATGCCGTTACATTAGATAAACTTGCAGATGGTACTGTTGATGGCCAATTGATGAGATGGAATGGAACAGATTGGGAATTGGTACTTCAAGAAGCAGACGATGTAGATTTAGCAACGGATATTGACGTTGATAATGATGGTACAGACGAAACTAATGTCCAAGATGCCCTAGCGGCTTTCGCGGCTTTACCACAAATCTATGCTACTGGAAAAGTAAATGCCAATGGAACTACAGCGGCAATATACAACGCAGCGATTACCAAAATAACTACGAATAACGGTTCCGGTGGCCCTGAAGGGGATTATCAGGTTACTTTTTCCACAGCATTGTCAAATGCAAACTATATTATTCAGCTTACAATTCCTGATTGTGGAGGGGATTGCCCTGGCAATTCAGGAGCTGATTATGATGATCCAGGTATTACTTATTACGATCAGCAAACAACTGGCTTTAAGGTTAATATAGGCGATAGTGATAATGGTACCACACAAAAAGACGATATTGACCTAGACTTCATGTTTACAGTGATAATCATACCAAACTAATAATTAATTAAGATTACAAAAACACACCAATGAAAAATACAATTCTAATTATCATTTTTTTAGTGACCGTCTTTGCAGGGAACGCACAGCTTGATGCAGATTCGGTAACAGGAATGCCTACTGGAACTACTGCGGAAATTACCGCTATTACAACAGCAGCGATCGGTTCTTCTGCTTATAATACGGATGATGATCAGGTATATATATACACAAGTACAGGATGGGTGGCTTCAGCCGATGATCAGGGTGCCAATGAGGTAAATCTGGTATCACCGGTAGATTCTAATGGGGATAGCACCAACGAGACTACCGTAGAGGATGTGGTTCAAGCCATAATTCCAATTACCTCTGCATCGGGAAGAATTTTTTATCCTCCTTCGATAGAAATAGATGCATCAACGAATATAGTTGATGAAACAAAAGATTTATATGCTGAATACGTAGCTCAGTTCGCTTCTGCAAATACAATAGCTAGTAATGGAGCTCCAAGCACTATACCTATTTATGCAGCAAATGAGTTATACTATTATGTTACCTATTTTGATCCGGCAGTTTTTGCGAATATAGAGATTAATGCTAGTGGTGTTATGGAATATGATATAATTGGTCAGCCATTGGACTATAATTCTTTAATAAATGTTGTATTCGTTGTAAAATAATAAAATCCGACCCCAAATCAATTTGAAACCGATCAACACATATAAAAAACTATTCCTCAGCTTCGTTTTTACATTGCTGGGGATTGCGGTATCCCATGCGCAATTTTTATTGCAGGCACCCAGCAGTGGCGATGAGAATAATTATCGTTGGTTTGAAGCTTCCGATACATCTACCGTATTGGGAACCGATTTCTTTTATGAAGCGACCGTTCCGGGCATTTATTTTGCGACCTATGACGGTACCTTATGTGGGTCAAATGCCACGGGCTATTTTATAGTAACGGATTGCAATGCCCCGGACAATCAAGTGACGCTGGATATTTCCGCCAATGTGGTCTCGGGAGCAACGGTAAGTTGGACTCCTGCCGTTTTGGGAAATCAATTAAATCCAACTGTTACGGCCACGGAGACCGTTATTAGATATACCGCCACCGTTACCAAAGTAGGGAATGATACAAGCTTGCCCAATTTTACGGTGGTCTGTTTACAGCAAGCGGCTACTTTGGCCGATGACCTTGTGAGTACCGATGAGGATATTCCCGTAATTATAGATATTTATGCAAATGATTCGGATTTACCTGTGACGGGTTCATTGACCACAACAAATCCGACGGATGGCTCGGTCAGTATCAATGACAATGGAACACCGAACGATCCAACAGATGATATCGTTACCTATACACCGAATCCCGATTATAATGGTTCGGATAGTTTTGATTATACCATATGTAACCAATCCGGTGATTGTAGTACCGCTACGGTAACGATTGATGTATTGCCGATAGTGGATGCAATCGATGATTCCGTGGCGACTAATGAAGATACACCTGCCGTTATTGATATATTGGCCAATGACAATGATATACCGACCTTAGGTACGTTTACAAATACCGCTCCAACGGACGGTAGCGTAGCACACAATGACAATGGAACACCGAATGATCCATCGGATGACAATATTACCTATACTCCCAATGGTGGCTATGTAGGAACGGACTCTTTTACCTATACACTTTGTGATAACCTATCAAATTGTAGTACCGCAACCATCACCGTAGTGGTAACGGATGTATCGGATTTGGATTCCGATGATGATGGAATCGTAGATAGTTTTGAAGACTTGAATTTGGATGGCGATAATGACCCTTCTACAGATCCAACAGATTCAGATAGTGACGGATTTGCGGATTATCTGGATATTGATAGTGATGATGATGGGATCCCTGATAATATAGAAGCACAGACCACGGTAGATTATATTGCACCTAGTGGAGTGGATGTTAATGGTAATGGTTTGGACGATGCTTATGAGGACAATGGTATTTTAGGTCTATTCCCGGTCGATACGGATTTTGATAGTTTACCCGATTACCTTGATGCCGATAGTGATAATGATAATGTGCCGGACAATATAGAGGCCCATGACTTTGATCATGATGGCATCGCGGATACAATGTATATTGGGTCTGACAAAGATGATGATGGTTTGGACGATGGGTATGAAGGAACGACTACCGTTGATATTGATGTGAACGATGAGTTGGACGACCCATATGGTCAATTACCGAATACGGATAATGATGATGAATCCGATTATAGGGATAGCGATGATGACGATGACGGTATTGAAACCATTGATGAGGACTTGGACTTGGACGGTAACTACGCAAATGATGACAGCAACGGAGATGGCATTCCCAATTATTTGGATTCGGATTTAGGAGAACAAGCGGAAAACGTAAAAGTAATCAATGTAATTACACCTAATGGGGATAATGTGCATGATGTACTACGAATAGACGGTCTTGAGAACTATCCGAACAATACCTTGAAAATTTATAACAGATGGGGCGTTTCCGTGTTCACGACCAGAGCGTACAATACCAATGGTAATGTTTTTGACGGAACCTCCCAGGGGCGTGTCACGGTTAATGAGGACAATAAACTACCCGTAGGAACGTATTTCTATATATTGGATTACGAGGACAATGGAGCCATGAAGACCCTTACAGGATATATTTATATTAATAGATAAGAGCAATGTTCAATTTTAAATCAACCTTAGTTCTAGCTACAAAACCATCTTTTGGACTACTCTTGCTATGCCTTGTTATGGGAATGATGGGATATGCGCAACAAGATGCCCAATATACACAGTATATGTACAATACGGTAAGTGTAAACCCTGGTTATGCAGGTTCTCGCGGACAAATAAGTATCGGGCTTTTACATAGGTCCCAATGGGTGGGATTGGAAGGAGCTCCGGTTACACAGACCCTTAATGTGCATTCCCCGATCGGGTATCGGGGTGTGGGTTTAGGGTTTTCCGTTGTAAACGATAAAATTGGACCGACATCGGAAACCAACCTCGACATAGACTTTTCCTATACGATTTGGACATCTACGGAAGGGAGGTTGAGTTTTGGTTTAAAAGGCAGTGCCAATCTTTTGGATGTTCGTTTTTCCGAACTGGATGAATTCTCCTCCGACCCGATCTTATTACAAAATATAGATAAAAGATTAACTCCCAACATTGGAGCGGGAGTATATTACCGTACCAATAAATTTTATGCGGGTTTATCGGTTCCCAGATTTTTGGAAACCTCCCATTTTGAGGAATCTTCGCTCTCTACCGCCAAAGAGCAAATGAATTTTTATTTCATTACGGGATATGTATGGGATTTGACCCCCTTGGTAAAGTTTAAGCCTACCCTTCTTACCAAGGTGGTGCAAGGAGCTCCCTTGCAGGTGGATCTGTCCGCCAATTTTATGCTCAATGAAAAATTTATTGTGGGAGCGGCCTATAGATGGGATGCAGCTTTTAGTGGTATGGCCGGGTTTAATCTCAGCAAAAAATTTCTTATCGGCATAGCCTATGACAGGGAAACGACGGAGTTGGGCAGTGCCGCTTTCAATGACGGTTCTTTCGAGGTCATATTAAGATATGATTTTATTTCTTCCAAGAACAATCTAAAATCACCAAGGTTCTTCTAGCTGATTTAGGCAATTATTCTTTGTTCTTTTTTTCAAACACGTATACTTAAATTGTGTAAAGACCTTATTTTTACATAATGAAGGAAGAAGAAGTGATTCTCGTTAATGAAAATGATGAGCAGATCGGGACCATGCCCAAAATGGAAGCCCATGAAAAAGCGGAATTACATAGGGCATTTTCAGTTTTTGTTTTGAATGACAGCGGAGAAATTATGCTACAGCAAAGAGCTGCGCATAAATATCATTCCCCTTTGTTATGGACCAATACCTGTTGCAGCCATCAACGAGTGGGGGAGAGCAATATTGAAGCAGGCAAGAGGCGACTTCGTGAAGAAATGGGTTTTTCCACCGAATTGAAGGAACTTTTTTCTTTCATCTATAAAGCTCCTTTTGATAATGGCCTAACCGAACATGAACTAGATCATGTAATGATCGGGTATGCTAACGAAGCACCCCATATAAATACCGATGAAGTAGGGGATTGGAAATGGATGAAACCGGAAACCATAAAAAAAGATATAGAGGACAACCCCCGGGATTATACGGTATGGTTCAAAATAATCTTTGAAAAGTTCTACCAATATTTACTAGATAATATACGGCTAAATGAAAATAAAGGTTAGTAGAAAAGCGCATTTTAATGCGGCACACAGACTGTACAGAAAAGATTGGTCAGACGGTAAAAACGATTCCATATTCGGCAAATGCAGTAATCCAAATTTTCATGGCCATAATTATGAGTTGATCGTTAGTGTCTATGGGGAAATAGATCCCGAGACAGGATTTGTGATGGATATGAAAATATTGAAAACCTTGATAAAAACAGAGATAGAGGATGCTTTTGATCATAAGAATTTAAACATAGAAGTTCCGGAATTTAAGGATTTGAATCCCACGGCCGAAAATATTGCCATTGTTGTTTGGAACAAACTAAGACCACATATTGACGCAGATCATCTGTTGGAAGTGGTCCTTTATGAAACCCCACGTAATTTTGTAACCTTTTCAGGATAATCGATGATGAATTTATACCCCTTAAAATTTAAGCCTATTTTAAAGGAACGTCTATGGGGCGGAACCAAATTAAAAGAAGTCCTGGACAAACCCATAAATAACGATATTACCGGTGAAAGTTGGGAACTCTCAACAGTCTCCGGTGATGTTTCGGTGGTGGCCAATGGAAATCTGGCGAACATCTCTTTGCAAGAGCTTATAGATCAGAATCCCCAAGCTCTTTTGGGTAAAAGTGTGGTGGATAGGTTTGGGACGGATTTCCCTATTTTGATCAAGTTTATAGATGCCAAAAAGGATCTTTCCATTCAATTGCACCCTAATGATGAATTGGCAAAAAAGAGACATGGTTCTTTTGGGAAAACCGAGATGTGGTACATTATGGATGCCGACCCGGAGGCGGAACTTATTGTAGGCTTTAATAAAAACGTAACCAAGGCCGAATATTCCAAAAGCCTGGAAGAGGACAAATTGTTGGAATTATTGAATTACGAACCTGTTAAAGAGGGAGACACTTTCTTTATAAATACAGGTAAGGTCCATGCCATTGGAGCAGGCGTGTTATTGGCAGAAATCCAACAGACCTCGGACATCACTTATCGTGTTTTTGATTTTAACAGAAAAGATAAAAACGGTAATTTAAGGGAACTACATACAGAACTGGCCTTGGATGCCATAGATTATGAAAAAAAGGACGATTTTAAAGTAAAGTACGATAATGCTATGGAAGCTTCAAACTTCATGGTGGATTGTCCGTACTTTAAAACGAATTTCCTAAACCTGACGAAAGATTTTTTTATTGATGCTACGGACCGGGATTCATTTACAATTTATATGTGTGTAGGCGGAAATGCTAAAGTAAAGGCCATAAATGAAGAGGTTGATGTAAGGAAGGGCGAAACAATTTTGATACCGGCATGTTCCCCTAACATTCTGATCAAGACGGAAGGGGCCAAACTATTAGAGGTTACTATTTAAGGATTCCTTATACTTCATACAATTCTAAAATTGTATTTTTGCCAAAAATAAATAGTAATGGCAAGCATTAAGAATTTAAAAAAAGATATTAATAATGTTCTAGGCGATATTATTGAGGCGGTCTATATTGTGGAAGCCGCCAATAATAAACCGGATTCCAAGGAAGGCTCTAAAATTATTGATGGGGCCATAATCATCTTTGACGATTTAATAGCTAAAGTGAACCAAAGGGACGTAGAAAATAGAAAGGTACATTTAAAAGAAGTGCGTTCAGAACTGGAAACAAAAGCAAAAGGCTTGGTGGATGAGCTTAATAAACTAGGCTAGAAAAAATAATGTATTGTAAAAAAGCATCCCGGATGGGATGCTTTTTTTATTGTTTTTCCCCCAAATATTTTTGGAGTGCCTTACCATATTTGGAAGCAGCGACTTCCGGAGTTAAGATGCTTAAAATAGAATCTAAATATTTTGGGTTGGCATCTGGAATTTCCTTTAAGGCAATATAAGGGGCCACATAAGAATCCTTATTGTTTATGGCAAAATTAATGGCATGGACATAACCCCTTTGTGTGTTTCTGACACTGAGCCGTTCTACCGAATCAATACTTACTTGATTCAAAGAATCTTCTGTTTGTAGTGCATTGATCATTATTTCCAGGCTCTTTTTGTTGACATTGGACATAATCTTGCGATATTCCTTATACTTTATGTGACTTTTAGAGCCTGTTATCTTAACATTGGTGTCAAAAGTATTCCAGTTCGTATTAATATTAATAGTACCGGGTTCTCCAAAAAAGGTTATCCTGTCATTAATGTCATTGTTGTCCTTTTTGTCCAGATACAAATAGAATATTTCCGGGCTTTCCAGTTCTGTTTTAAAGGTAAAACTGCCGTCGCCATCAATAATCAGGGAATCCAAAGATATAAGAACGGTATCGGGTACATGCTGTAGGTACAACTTTCCTTTTTTAAGGCCTTTTATTTTTCCGGTTACCGTCATGGTATTTACGGTATCGTCCTTGCCACAGGAGCTTAAAAGCAAAATGATGCCCAGAACGGTAATTATATTTTTCATGCCACGATTTTAGGTCGCAAATATCATTATTTTTTTGGAATATGGATCAAAGGATTCCTGGTCAAATTAAAGATAAACTACATTTTGGAGGCAATTTCCATGAGATAAGCACATAACAAAGCACCTCCCGTGCCCACAACATAACCAAGAACGGCCAATAATACCCCCACCGAAGTCAGTGAAGGATGAAACTCCGCAGCTACGACCGGTGCGGATGCCGCACCGCCTACATTGGCTTGACTGCCCACCGCCAGGAAAAAATAAGGGGCTTTTATCAGTTTTGCGACAAGGATCAATAATCCGGCATGGATGGCTATCCAAATAAGACCTATGGCAATAAGTCCCGGATTTTCCAATACTTTGCCCAAATCCATTTTCATACCGATGGTAGCTACCAAAATATAAATGAACATACCACCAATTTTACTGGCCCCGGCCCCCTCATAGTTTTTGATTTTCGTAAATGATAACAGAATACCAATTGTGGTAGCTATGACCACCATCCAAAAGAAACCGGACCCTAAAAAGGAAAGAAAACTTTTTTTATCATTGATTATTTCAAAACCTGAACTCAGGAACTCGCTTATGTTGTTGCCAAAAAAATGGGCTATCCCAACGGCCGAAAATGCTAGGCTTAGCATAATCATATAATCCTGTAGGGTGGGTACACGGGTTATTTTTTCCGTAAATTCCGTTACCTTTATTTTTAACGTTTCAATAGCAGAGGTATCCGCTTTCAACCAGTGGTCGATTCTCTTTGTTTTACCCGCCCCCAATAGAATAACTGCCATCCAAACATTGGCCACTACAATGTCTATCAAGACCATACCACCATACTTTTCGGGGGTATATTGGAAAATTTCCAGCATGGCCGCTTGGTTGGCACCACCACCGATCCAACTACCGGCTATGGTGGACAGCCCTCTCCAAATCGCATCAAAATCATTTCCCGCCACGGTTTCCGGGGAAAAAATGGAAACGATAAGAATGGCAATGGGCCCACCAATAATAATTCCCACACTGCCGGTTAAAAACATGATGAGTGCCTTTGAACCCAAATTGGCAATAGCCTTTAAGTCTATACTCAATGTCATGAGCACCAAAGCTGCCGGAAGTAAGTACCTACTGGCCATAAAATATAGATTGGAACTTTTGTCCGATATTAATCCGCTGCTGGCCAAAAGTGCAGGTAATAAATAACACATCAATACGGCCGGGACAATGGAATAAAACTTCCTCCAAAACCCTCTCTTAATACTGGAAGTGTAGAAAATAAAGCCCAGGCAAAGTGTTATAAGTCCAAAAACTATGGTATCGTCTGTAATCAAAGGTTGGGCAAGGTCGGTCTCCATAAACAAGCTTTGGTAGTTTGTCAAATATAATCAAATAACTAGGTGCTGGTTTAAGAAATGGGCCACTCCATTTTCGGTATTTTTTAGGGTGATATGATTCGCAATGGTTTTTACCTCTTCACGGGCATTTGCAACAGCTATACCTAAACCACATTTTTTCAACATCTCCATATCATTATAATTGTCTCCAAAGGCCCATACATCGTCCAGGGTTTCATTACCCGACAATAAAAGTTCAATGGCCTTTAATTTGGAAACGGCCTTGGGCGCTATTTCAATGAGTGTATCGTTGGAACGATAAAGATTCAATATAGATGAAAATTTATCGGTCAACATGGGCATTAATCTATCCGAACCTTCCTTGGTACCCATCAACATTATTTTATGCGCACTTACATCTCTTGTTTCCCAATCCGAAAGTGTCTCTAAGGTTGATTTAAAAACCGGGTCGGTCCTGGTGTATAATGTTTCTTTTTGGACCCTTTCCGAATCTTTGGGTACATACCATTCATCTTTATAATATAAACCCAGATCGGTTTTTAAGGGTTCTGATAATTGATGGATCTTCGCAACGATTTCCAGAGGTATGGTTACGGATAATTTTTCCTTTTCCCCATCCAATATCAATGCTCCGTTATAACAGATCAAAGGTTGGTCGTTAATTTTTAATCGCTTTTGAAGATAACGCATACCATTGGGCATTCTGGCCGATACCAAAATGACCTTGACCTCATTTTTGATCCGACCTATTTCTGCTATCGTAACTTCGGAAACATCACTTTTTGTGGTCAATAAAGTACCATCCAAATCTGAACAGAGTATTTTTATTTTCATTCTAGATATTTAACCAATAGGTAAATTTAAGATTTATGGACCTAAATTTCGGTTCAAATATATTGACCGAGTAATTATCGTTATATACGATGAAAAGATCAGAAAGTGGTGCAAACCGCCATTGTAATCTTGAATTGATACCTAGATTGTTCCTTTGATTGCTGTATTGAAAAAGTGTGGACCAAAAAATAGATTTGTTAAAAGTAATCCCCACCCTTGGACTTACCAGCCACAAATCTGCATTGGGATGAGGATTTGGAAGACTTATTTTATCATAATTGATATCAAGGCCCAGCCTTATTTTGGGCTGTATTCTCAAAACGGCCTCTGCTCTTGTGGAGAAACGGGATCCGTTAAAGAAGCCACCATAGGAAACGTCCCCTTCGAACGCAAAAATACGGGCCCTGTTGGATCGATAGCTTAAACGTGCCACATCGAAAATATAATTTCTGTTTCCGGGAAGTTCCACCGCTCCTTCGGTTCCTGTTGGATCGAAGGAATCCGTTAAAAATATCCCTCTATTTACATATTCAAATTCAAATTCCGAAAAATTCTTGAAATCAAAACTATAGCGCACCCTGATATCGTGATCGGTCTTTTTGTAATCGAGTCCCGGTCGTAAAGTAATCACGGGAAATATTTCTACCCCATGATTGTTAATGGAGCCGCTTTTCGGCCAAAACGATCTTTGTATGGAAGTGGCCGATTTTATAATGTCCGTTCTTCTAATAAAACCCAAATCCGATTGAAAATCCGCTCCTATATAGACCAAATCACTAAAAACATTCCAAAATCTTGAATTTCTTCCTAAGAAAGCTCCGGCAGAAAAATTACCCTTGCTATCTCCCGGTTGAAATGACTTGTGCAAATAAAATTTACCTGACCATACGTTGTTTTCGCTGACCAGATTATAATCCATCCCGATGACCCGATTGTATACATCTTCTTCTCTTATAAACTCCTCATTGCCCAAAGATTGTCTGTTAATAAAGAACATGCCAATATTGGATCGGGCAAAAATCTTTTGTTGCAAGGCGAACATTAAATTGTTGTTGGACGCAATTTCCTGTTCCCGATCTTTATCGGTCTGAACGGTAAGAAATCCAAGTCTGAGGTTTTTGTTGAGTTTGCCACTGAGCCGTAGTCCTCCCAGAATATCATTTTGGATAGAATTTCCGGCACTGTCCGTAGCAATTCCGATACGACGGGAAAAAAACGGATTGGCATCCCGGCCACCCCCAAAGCTTCCGAAGAGATCATTATTATCTACAAAAAACTGCCTTCTTTCGGGTAAGGAAACCTCAAATCTTGTGAGGTTGGTAAAAATATCATCCACTTCAACATTGGAGAAATCAGGATTAACTGTAATATCCAGATTCATGGCGTTACCGATCGCTATTTTGGCGTCTCCACCAATTTTAATGTCATTTCCGGAAACATTGGTCGTATAATCTTTATCGGCAATTGCATTGATATAAGGAACCAGGGTTAGCGGTGTCCTGGACCTGCCCAGCGGTTTTTCAAAATACATATCTCCCATAAAGGCCAGATTGATGACACTTTGGTTTTGGGGAATTATGAACCAGTTGCTCCTTTCATTGGATTGCATATCAAACCGATAGCTCTGGAACCGCCATTTGGTCTCGCCTTCGGCAAATTTGAAAGAGGTTAAGGGAATTGCCATTTCCGAGGTATAATAGCCATCGAATATTTTACTTTCCCCTCTCCACTTTACGTCCCATGATGTGGTAAAACCCCTTAGACCTTGCCCTCCACCTGAGATTAAGGCCTCACGCCTAACACCATATGGATTAATACCGAAGAGAAAGGCATTGGTGCCGTCGTTAAAAGTATCAAAAATAATACTGATATTATCATTGCCACCTGCCCTGAAATCCCGCTCAAGGGAGGGGATTACATAGTCATTTCCAGGGGTATATACCTTAATGCCCACATACAGTGTTTTATCATCCGTAAGTATTCGAATATCGGTCTGGTAGCGTGCCGGCACATCATCCGATGGAAAATACTGTTGAAATTGCCCCGCACTTTCGGCAGTCTGCCAAACGGATTCTTCCAAAACACCATCTATCGTAATCTTGTCCGTGGTATGTTTTACGGTAAATGATTTTTCAAGGTCTTGGGCATAAGCGTTGCTATATGACGATAAAAGTGCGATCGCACTTAAGATCCTGATCATTTTTGGGTGGAATTAGCAAACAAAGTTAGGAGTTTACTGCGTTAAAAAAATCCCAAAATTATTTAGCTTCCCCCTTCTTTTTTGGTGTTCTTTTGGCTTCTTTTAGACTTTTCATTAGCATCCACTCAATTTGACCATTGGTACTACGGAACTCGTCCGTAGCCCATTTTTCGATTGCTTTGAGCATATCTTCATTTATCCGTAATGCAAATCCCTTTTTCTTGCTCATTCATCAACTGCCTTGAAGTGACGCCGAATAACTTTTAATGCGTCCGTTTCTTTTTGAGTGCCGATCAATAATCTTTTCCCCGATTTAAATGCTATCTGAATGCCCTGGTTTCCCTTTATGTTGATGGCACTGCCTTTTTTGCCCATTGAAGAGCGGTACCCCCAACCACCGTACTCTTTGAGAGGATTATAGGTTTTGATATAGCACTTCTCCATTTCGTTCCAAAGAATGGTCCTATAAGAAAGATTGAATGGAAAAAATTGATAATGTACGCCTCTTTCGTCTATTTGGGTCCGTAATCTCATTATATGGAATAAAAGTAATATAGGAATTATGGAGACACCCATAACGGATTGCCCGATTATGTTCGTTGAACCTACATTTCCAATGGCTTCATTGGCAATATACCATTTGTATGCACAAAATGATAGAAATACGAGCAAACCCGTATTAATTAGCCGTATCCACCATTGATCAAAACGTTGGGTCTCATTGAAAATACGCATTTTCCTAGTGGTTTAAAGTACCGGTATTTACTACGGGCGAAACGTCTTTATCCGAACAGAGGACTACCATAAGATTGCTCACCATTGCCGCTTTACGTTCCTCGTCCAAAGCTACCGATTCTTTTTTATTCAACTCTTCCAAGGCCATTTCCACCATGCTTACCGCCCCTTCCACAATTTTATGCCTGGCTGCCACAATAGCTGTTGCCTGCTGTCTTTTTAGCATAGCGTTCGCTATTTCCTGGGCATAGGCCAAATATCCTATCCTAGCTTCTAAAACCTCTATGCCCGCCATGGAAAGACGTTCTTGGACTTCGGCCTCCAAGGCTTCGCTTACCTCGTTTACACTAGATCGTAACGTTATATCTTCAACAAGCCCTTCATCGGCGAAATTATCATAAGGATACATACTTGCCAACTTTCTGACCGCCGCATCGGTCTGTACCCGAACAAAATTCTGATAATCGTCTACATCAAATGCTGCTTTATACGTATTGGTGACTCTCCAGACCAATATGGTGCTTATCATCACGGGATTTCCCAATTTATCGTTCACT
This sequence comes from Maribacter spongiae, assembly GCF_047345125.1. Classification (NCBI taxonomy): domain Bacteria; kingdom Pseudomonadati; phylum Bacteroidota; class Flavobacteriia; order Flavobacteriales; family Flavobacteriaceae; genus Maribacter; species Maribacter spongiae. Next base: position 13,132 of record NZ_JBLFEQ010000008.1, read on the forward strand.
TTTAGTCGTTCACTATCAAAATTACTGGCACGTAATGAAATCTTCCGTTTAGAATAAAAAGGATTTACCCAAAAGAATCCATTCTTTTTTATGGTCCCCACATACTTTCCAAATAATAGAAGGACCCTGGAACTATTTGGATTAACAAGTACAAAGCCGGGAATACAGAGTATCGCAAGAAAAACCATAAAAACACCTATATATATTCGTAACAATGGGATTCCCCCAATAAGAAGTAATAGACAAACAAATAGCACAACATACCCGTTCATCGGATTGTAATTTTTTTCAGTATTCATAATAATGATATTATTTTAATATCGTAAATATATCAAAAATAATTATGCTGCCAAAATTTAGAGGTTTACAATAGTGTTGGAGTTGCTCCTAAATTTTCTTTACTTTTTTTTGATTTTTTTCCGGGATATATGCGTGTACGATTTTGTTTTAAGGTCAGGCCCATTATATTTAACAATGCTTTACAATCCGATACCTTATTTTTGGGTAAAAGTGAAATAATGAAAAGATTGACTTTAATCTTATTTTTAGCATTTCAGGCCTCATTTGGCAATGATATGGTATGGTCCAAGACCGGACATCGTGTTATAGGGGAAGTAGCTGAAAACTATTTGAGCAGAAAGGCCAGAAAAGCCATTGCTAAATTATTGAACGGTCAAAGTTTGGCTGCCATCTCCAACTTTGGGGATGAAATTAAAGCGGATAAAAGATATAGGGAATTCAGCGCTTGGCATTATGTGAATTTCCCGGAAGATAAGAAGTACGGTGAGGTACCACCCAGTAAGTATGGTGATTTGATTACGGGTATCCATAAATGCATAAGCGTTGTAAAGGATCAAAATAGCCCTTCTGGCCAAAAGGCGTTTTACCTGAAGTTATTGGTGCATTTGATAGGTGACCTTCACCAACCCATGCACGTAGGAAGGCTTAAGGATAGAGGTGGTAACGATTTGCAAGTGCAATGGTTCGGAAGGGAAAGCAATCTGCATAAAATTTGGGACCTGAATATGATCGAGGACTATGGTATGAGTTATACGGAACTTGCGGAAAAATTACCAAAAATCAATAAAGCGCAGGTAAAGGAGTTGCAAAAGGGAGATATTTATGATTGGGTAGAGGAATCCCGGGATATTGCCAACCTGCTCTATGCATCCGTAACGGCGGGTGAGAAAATAGGGTATGGGTACGGTTATAAATGGTGGGGTACGGTAGAGCATCAGTTACAAAAGGGAGGAGTACGGCTGGCCGCTGTTTTGAACGCCATTTTTGGATAACGGCCTTAAGGAAACCATAAAATGCATAAATCAGACAAAATATGTTTGGCACGACCTTTGAACTGTATTGGATACAGTTTATTATGAGGACATTAAAATATGTTGCCTATATTTTAAAGACAGTAATGGACTTGGGTTCGGGCAATAAAAAAATCGGTTCTTATAACCGATTTTTTATGGTATGATGCGAAAAGTCAGGTTGATGCGCTCCCCTATAATTCTGCTGGTCTTAGGGATTTGATGCTTCCAAAAATGTTGTGTTTCGCCCTGCATCAACAATAAACTACCATGACCCAATAAAAGTTTGTGCTTTTGCTCTGGCCTGTAATCGTGTTTTAAATGAAAATAACGTTGTTCCCCAAGGCTTACGGATGCAATAACGGGATTTTGTCCCAATTCCTTTTCATTGTCGGCATGCCAACCATTACCGTCCTTGCCATCCCGATATAGGTTTAAAAGGCAGGTAGTGAACTTTACGGGGGCCAATTCCTCTATTTTTTGTTTGATTTGAATTAATCCTGGACTGAATTCATGTGGGTACATGGTAATATTGGAATAGCTATAAGGTTTTTTATTATTCGCAAAAAGAGCGGTTAACCTGGGTTGTGGATATACTTTTCCAAAAACTTTTATTTTGTCCTGCTGCCATGGTGTTGTTTCCCTTAATAGCCTAAAATAATGATCCGCTTTTTTTAAGTCTAAAAAATGAGGATAATAACAAATGTCGGCATCGGGTACATCCAGTTTGGTGCATGGGTCAAAAAACATAGTAAGGTCTAGAATAGTAAAGACATAACGTATATTATTTTAGATACTTTTTATAGCGTTCTTTTTTATATTGGGGAACAGCCTCGTTTGCCATAAAAAGATCCAGTGTGTCCCTGGGTTTTTCACGAACGAACATTAATTCAAAAAACTGTTGCACGGTTAACGGGTTCGTAGACTGTTCTATAAGTTGAACATTATCTCCCTTTTGTATGTGACCTTCTTCAAGGACCCTTACATAGGTGCCCGAACGGTTATGATCTATAAATTGTCCCAGTATCTCTTGAGTGCCGAACCTGATTCCCAATTTGTAACAAGGTTCTCGGGGTTGGGAAACCTGGATCAAAGCCGTACCTATTTTATATATGTCCCCGATTCTCATAACGGATTCATCCAACCCTTCTATAGTAAGGTTCTCCCCGAACATGCCCCAGTCCCAATCCAAATGGGGATATTTCCCTTTCCAATAATCGTAGTTGCCCGATGAGTATAGGTAACAGGCCTTATGGATGCCGGCATGGTGTACCCGGTCTATGACCGTATCTCCTTTTACATCGGTTTTACCTAAGAAAAGAGGTTCGTTGGCGGGGTACTTAAAAATACCCGTCCGTTCCTCGGCTCCGTTCCAGGTTACCGTTGTGGCCGTTCCTATATTAGTGGATATTACTTTCATATCATGAAGATAAAAAAAGCTGTCTTAAAAAGACAGCTTAGAGGTATTCGTTTTAGGGAAATGATTTATTTTTCTTTGTCCAATTGCTTTGTTAGGAAGAAACCTATCAATAGCCCTGTTCCTGCCGTTAAGAATATAGATCCTGGCATGGCAATTTCCATGTTTACGTGAGAACTATAGTGTAATATCCCGCCCAGCATAATGCCCGCACCTATTCCCATTAACAGTAACGCCAGATTTAAAACCAGAATTTTCCAAAAAGGTGCGGCTTTTTCTCTTTTTCCTCTTACAAAAATACTTGCTTCGGCCCCTTTTTCTATCAATGCCAAACGTTCTTTGTTCCTTGTAGAGAAAAAAAGATAACAAATACCGAATATTACCAAGAACAAGCTAATAAATACAAAGGCTACTTCCATAATCTGATTGTTTTTTAATTGATTAATAAACACCGTTTGCCCATAGGACGACACTTCTTTTTAAAAGGTTACCGTATTTATTAAATTTTACCTCATTTGTAACCGCTATCGCATTTTTATCGTCCTATATGTGAAAATGAACCAAGATCACGACCAACCATTAATAGAACGTACGCTTTTGGGTGATGTGCAAGCGTTTGCCATTTTGGTGAAAACCTACCGGCATATGGTCTATACATTGGCCTTGAAATTGGTACGTAACGAGGCAGATGCGGAAGAAGTGGCCCAGGACACCTTTTTAAAGGCATATAATGCCATGGCCAGTTTTAAAGGGGAATCCAAGTTTTCTACCTGGTTGTACAAAATCGCCTATCATAAAGGTTTGGATCATTTAAAAAAAGAAAAGCGCCAGTTGGAAGTACGTAAATTGGATACCCATACCCAATATGATTTTGCGATTATAGAGAACCAATGGGATACTTTAGAAGGACAGGAAAGAAAAGAAGTTATACAAAAAGCGATCAATAAACTAGATGGGGACGATGGTGTTTTAATAACGCTATTTTATTATGAGGAATTATCCCTAATAGAAATAGCCCGTATATTTGGGGTAAAGCCCAATACGATAAAGGTAAGGCTCTTTAGGGCTAGAAAAAGACTGGCAACCCTCTTGGAAAAAATCTTGGAACCTGAAATAACAATGGGTCATGGAAAAAAATAAGGATAGGGAATTGGATTTATTTTTAAAGGATGCGATCAAGGCAATGTCCTTGGATAAAGTTTCCAAGGATTTTACGGCAGACGTTCTGTATAAAATAGAACTGGAGCGGGAGCATTCTAAAGCGTTGTATTACAAACCTTTGATTTCCAAACAAATTTGGGGAATGATTTTGTTACTGTTTTTAGGGCTATGTATCTATTTGGTGCTTGGGGGCAATATAGGCTCCTCGGTATGGTGGGAAGCCCTAAAAATGAATATGGCGGAAAATTTTGACCTCGTCCAAAGGTTCTCTAATTTTCAGGTAAATGAAAATTTAGTTTACGGTGCCGTAATACTCGCCTTTTTTGTTCTCTTGCAGGTAATTTATCTAAAACGTTATTTTGCCGACCGTAATGTGGTTATATGATTTTCAGTACAACAAAAAAGGGTAGAACTAAAAAAACCGCTTCAAATTCATGAAGCGGTCCGCAATTATTATTAGAGAACAAAAGGCTTATTTCACCATTTCATAACTTCGTTTGATGAACTCCGTTAATTCGGCACCTTTTAAAAGGCCTTTGGAGAGTCTGGCCAGATCTAGTGATTGATTGATCAGACGTTCTTTTTTCTTTGCCGTTTTAGTGTTCAGTATTTCACCCACCAATTCGTGATTGGTATTTACGACCAAATTATACATCTCTGGCATATTGCCCATTCCGAACATACCACCCCCGCCTCCGGTCTGTTGCATTTCTTTCATTCTGCGCATAAATTCGGGTTCCGTAATAATAAAAGGCGAAGCGTTGCTGTCCATAGCTTCCAATTGTACGGTGTAGCTACTTTTTTCACCAAATACTTTTTCCAGGTCCGCTTTCAGTTTCTCTTTTTCCTCATCGGATAATTTAGAGATTTGCGTATCCTCCTTTTGGATCAGCTTGTCAATATGATCGGCATCTACGCGTACAAAGGAGATTTTCTCTTTGGAGGTTTCCAGTTTTTGCATCAAATGGCCAATGATAGGGGAATCCAATAGCAACACCTCATATCCCTTGGCCTTGGCAGCTTCAATATAGCTGTGCTGTGCCTCTTTATCGGAAGCGTAAAGAATGACTAATTTATCATCTTTATCGGTCTGGTTTTCCTTTATTTTTTCCTGCAATTCCTCAAAAGTATGGAATGAACCATCTATGGTTGGATAGAGTGCAAATTTATCGGCCTTCTCAAAGAATTTGTCTTCGGATAGCATGCCATATTCGATAACGATCTTAATATCGTTCCATTTTTGCTCAAAATCCTCCCTGTTGTTTTTGAAGAGCGAATTTAATTTGTCCGCTACTTTTCGGGTTATGTACGAAGATATTTTCTTTACGGCCCCATCTGCCTGTAAGTAAGAACGGGAAACATTCAACGGGATATCGGGGGAGTCTATGACACCACGTAGCATGGTCAGGAACTCCGGAACGATACCTTCCACATTGTCCGTTACAAAAACCTGGTTCTGATATAACTGAATCCTGTCTTTTTGGATATTCAGATCATTCGTTAATTTAGGAAAATAGAGGATACCGGTAAGGTTGAAAGGATAGTCCACATTCAAATGAATATTGAACAATGGCTCTTCAAATTGCATGGGGTATAGTTCCCGATAAAATTCCTTATAATCTTTTTCCTCTAGATCGGCGGGTTGTTTGGTCCATGCCGGGTTTGGATTGTTAATGATATTATCTACTTCCTGGGTAGGGGCGGGATCTTCTTCTTTGGCACCTTCCGGTTTTGGCAGGGTTTCCGTTTTGGTTCCGAACTTGATCGGGACCGGCATAAACTTGTTGTATTTGCGTAACAGTTCACTTATTTTGTTGTCTTCTAAAAACTCTTTGGAATCATCGGCAACATGAAGGATGATTTCCGTTCCACGCTCCTCTTTTTTGGATTTTTTGGTGGTGAAATTCGGAGAACCATCACATGACCAATGTACAGCGGGCTCGTCCTTAAAACTCTTGGTGATGATCTCCACTTTGTCCGCTACCATAAAAGCGGAATAAAATCCAAGTCCAAAATGTCCTATAATACCCGCATCTTTAGCAGTATCTTCATATTTATTCAAAAATTCCTCGGCACCTGAAAAAGCTACTTCATTAATATATTTTTTTACTTCATCCTCTGTCATTCCGAGCCCCTGATCTATAACATGGAGCTTCTTTCCTTTTTTATCGACCTTAACTTCGATCATAGGATTGCCATATTCTATCTTGGCTTCTCCAATAGAGGTCAAATGCCTTAATTTTAGGGTTGCATCCGTTGCGTTGGATATCAATTCCCGTAGAAAAATTTCATGATCACTATATAAGAACTTCTTAATCAACGGAAATATGTTATCTACCGAAACATTTATTTTACCTGTTGCCATAATCTTTTACTTAATTTTTTGATTTGTATTTCTGTAATGAATTTTACTAAATGCTATTTGCATCTATGCATTGACAAAAAAAATACCATACTTGAATACAGTGACAAACTGACATATTGAACTCATCAGGACAAATTTCAACTCATTTTCGGTCAAATACAAAAAGTCAAGAGGAGTTCATTCTTAAGGATAAAATAGCTGCATATAAAATAGTTGGCTATCTTGCATTACGGATCAGTTAATTTTTAGAACGAAAATTCACCAATGTATAATTCAAAAATATCGGGGCTGGGCCATTATGTGCCCGAGAATGTGGTAACCAATGATGACCTGTCCAAAGTAATGGACACCAATGATGAATGGATCCAGGAGCGCACCGGGATAAAGGAAAGGAGACATGTGGTAAAAGGTAGCGGGGACACTACCACCGCAATGGGCGTTAAGGCGGCTAAAATAGCTATAGAAAGGGCCGGTATAGATAAGGGCGATATAGATTTTATTGTTTTTGCCACGTTAAGTCCGGATTATTATTTTCCCGGTCCCGGTGTTTTGGTGCAGCGGGATCTCGGAATAAAGACCGTTGGTGCCCTAGATGTGCGTAATCAATGTTCGGGGTTTGTTTATGGTATTTCCGTGGCGGATCAATATATCAAAAGCGGTATGTACAAAAACATACTCGTCATTGGTTCGGAGCTTCATTCCTATGGTCTGGATATGACCACACGGGGTAGAGGGGTTTCCATAATCTTTGGTGATGGTGCTGGAGCTGCCGTTTTAAGTAGGGAGGTGGATAATACAAAAGGAATCCTTTCTACGCATTTACATTCAGAGGGGCAACATGCAGAGGAACTTTCGTTAATTGCTCCCGGTATGGGAAAAAGATGGGTTACGGATATCATTGCCGAGAACGACCCCGATGATGAATCTTATTTTCCCTATATGAACGGTCAATTTGTGTTCAAGAACGCCGTAGTCCGTTTTAGTGAGGTAATTATGGAGGGGCTTCAAAAAAATAAACTGCAACCTACCGATATTGACCTGTTGGTTCCGCATCAGGCAAATTTGAGAATTTCCCAATTTATCCAAAAAAAGTTTGGCCTAGAGGATGGCCAGGTTTTCAATAATATCATGAAATATGGGAATACTACGGCGGCATCCATTCCCATTGCACTAACGGAGGCCTGGGAATCAGGTAAGGTAAACCCGGGTGATCTGGTGGTCCTCGCGGCTTTTGGAAGTGGATTTACATGGGGCAGTGCCATTATCCGCTGGTAGGAGTAAAAAATAAAAACCCATGGTAACACCATGGGTTTTCAGATGAATCCCGAATCATAAAAAACCAACCAAATTCCCAACTCGGGTTCAATCTTATTATAATAGACTGTTCCGTATCGATAATGTTACGTGCTGATTCATTTTTAACGCGATCTTAACGGGTATAAAAAGCGAAACCCGGAACAATGTCCGGGTTTCTTTGCTGATAGGCTATACTAAACACTAACCATTAACTATAAAAATATAGCGTTACCAACAACGTTAATATTGTATGGTAAGCAAAGGGGAACTTTATTTACCGACACTAAGAGACGGAATTTTTATGGAATAATCATATTTATTTTTAAAGTTTAACATCTGAATTAACACATGAAAAAAACGCTTGTTTTTGGAGCATCCTTAAAACCAAATCGTTATAGCAATTTAGTTCTGAATGCATTAATAGCACAGGGTATCGAAACGGTTGCATTTGGGGTACGACCTGGAGAAGTCACAGGGGTACAAGTTAAAACCAATTTAAATGACTTCCAAAATATTCATACCATAACTTTGTATTTAAATCCCGGACACCATAAAGAATATTATGACGCTATAGTTGAATTGAGGCCAAAACGCATAATTTTTAATCCCGGTACGGAAAACCCTGAGTTTTATACATTGCTGATAGCTAATAAAATACAAGTAGAAGAGGCTTGTACATTGGTGTTGTTGGCTACGGGACAATTTTAATAAGAATATGATTTCCAATATTACCGATCTTTTTCAAATCCTTATAGTTAAGTTGGATTTTGATAACGTTCAATTTTAAACGGTAACAGGATTCCTTTTCTTTTTTCGAATCAGGAAGAGCCCTAAAAACGTCAATAGTCCATTCAAGGGAAGCAGTTCGTAACCAAAAATATAACCGTTCAATATTTCGGTTGGAATTTTGGCCAACCCCACAATCGTACCTACGGATATAAGTGCCACTAGCCATACATAATTATCCTTTATCTTATAATTGGTGAAGATGCCGAATGCAAAAAGCCCTAAGAGTGGCCCATAAGTATAGGAGGCCACGGTCAAGAGCCCGTCTATGACATTCCGATCCAAAATATATTTAAAGGCGATTACGACCAATATGAGTAATAAGCTCATGCCGATGTGGGTAAAACGGCGAATACGCTTAGCTTCTGCCTTGGTTTTTTTCTCCGTACCCAAAAAATCGATACAAAAAGAAGTGGTCAAAGAAGTGAGTGCACTGTCCGCACTACTATAGGCAGCAGCGATCAATCCTAACATGAAAGTAATGGCCACGGTAATCCCCAGCCCACTGTTCAATGCTATTTCTGGAAACAACAGATCGGATTTGGGTTTACCGTCCATTATGGGAAGGGCTATTTGGTGGGTGTCCGCATAAATGAACAATAAAGCACCCAACAGCATAAAAATAAAGGTAACCATGACCATAACCACGCTAAACGAGACCATGTTTTTTTGTGCTTCCCCCAGGTTTCTACAGGTAAGGTTTTTTTGCATCATATCCTGGTCCAGCCCTGTCATACATACCGTTATGAACATTCCCCCGAAGAAAGATTTTAGAAGGTGGTTTTTTGCGAAAAAATCATCAATAAAAAAAGTCTTACTGTATTTTTGCAACTCGGTAGAACTTAAAAAATCGCCAAAGCTCCAGTTCAATTGGTCCAAGATAAAATATATGGAAAGGCCTATGGAAAGCAACATAAAAAGAGTCTGCAACGTATCTGTCCATACAATGGTCTTTATGCCTCCCCTAAAAGTATAGATCCATATTAACAGAACGGAAAGGGTTACGGTAACCTCAAAGGGAACGTTCCATACATCAAATACGAATTGCTGTAATACGATGGCCACTAAAAACAATCGAAAGGAAGCACCCAGTACCCGGGATACGAAAAATGAAATTGCCCCTACCTTATAACTCACAAAACCAAAACGATCGTCTAGATATTCATAAATACTGGTTACGTTCTGTCTGTAGTATATGGGCAATAGAATATAAGCCGTTATGAAATATCCCAAAAGATAGCCAAAGACTACCTGCATATAGCTAAATTGGGAAGCATCTACCCAACCGGGCACCGAAATAAAGGTAACTCCGGACAGAGAAGCCCCTACCATTCCAAAAGCGACCAGGTACCAGGGCGATCGTTTTCCGGCCTTAAAAAAATCCTCATTGGAATCATTTTTTCCGGTGAAATAAGAGATGATCAATAAAAGGAGGAAATAACCACCGATCAAAAAGAGGATATGTATGCCGGACATGATAAATATTTTAAGGGCAAAGTACAAAAAGTAAAAATAGTGCGTAATTTTATCCCCAAACGATGCTGGATGGATTTTTCTTCAAAATTATTGGAAAATGCGGTCTATGAAATGTCCCAATTACCGGGCATTGGTAAACGTACCGCACTCCGTTTGGTTTTACACCTCTTAAAGCGACCGGAGACACAATCCGAACAATTGTCCGATGCGATCCTAAAATTAAGGAGTACGGTCAGGTATTGTGAAAATTGCCATAATATCTCGGATACCCCCATTTGTGAAATTTGTGCCAATCCAAAAAGGGATGCCACATTGGTCTGTGTGGTAGAGGATATAAGGGATGTCATGGCGATCGAGAATACAGGGCAGTTTAGAGGTCTGTACCATGTATTGGGAGGCAAGATTTCTCCAATGGAAGGTATTGGTCCACAAGATTTAAATATTACCTCTCTGATCACTAAGATGAAACAGGGCAAAATAAAGGAACTTATCTTTGCGTTAAGTTCTACCATGGAAGGAGATACCACCAATTTCTATATCTATAGGCAAATAGAGAATTTGGAGGTGCGGACATCTACCATTGCTAGAGGAATAGCCGTAGGTGATGAACTGGAATATGCAGACGAGGTAACGCTAGGTAGAAGTATCTTGAACAGGGTGCCTTTTGAAGGTTCCTTGAAATCGGATTAAGGAATGTAAAAATATCACAAAATCAATAAATAGGGGTATATTTTATTATTTTTACAAAAAATATAACGTATTACAGCTTTAGATTATTAATATGTCAAAATTTGAATTAAAACTGCCTCGTATGGGAGAGAGTGTGGCAGAAGCTACATTAACCTCTTGGCTTAAAGAAGTTGGGGATACCATAGAAATGGACGAGGCTATTTTTGAGATAGCTACGGATAAAGTGGATAGTGAAGTTCCCAGTGAAGTAGACGGGATTCTGATCGAAAAGCTTTTTAATGTGGACGACGTAATTAAGGTAGGGGATACCGTTGCTATAATTCAAACAGACAAAGAAGACCAAGTAAACATGGAAGAAGTGTCCATGGCTACTACAGATGAACCATTGGAAGAAGAGATGATAGCTGCTGCCGAGACCATTCTGAAAGATGCCGGGGAAACAATTACGGTTCCAGTTACCGATCACGGTGGTTCGGAACGTTTTTATTCTCCTTTGGTGAAAAATATTGCCCGGGAGGAAAGAATCTCGATAGAGGAATTGGAAGCCCTGAACGGAACCGGTAAAGAGGGTAGGGTTACCAAAAACGATATTTTGAGCTATGTGGAAAATCGGGCTAAAAACGGCGAAGTAAAACCTGAAAAAACCGTTGTTGAACCACAGGTAAAAAACCGGGCAACCGAAAAACAAACGGATATTCCTACTAAAGTAGCACATGGTGACGAAGTTATCGCGATGTCCAGAATGGGCAAGCTTATCGCCAAGCATATGACAGATAGTATTTCCACTTCTGCCCATGTACAGAGTTTTATTGAGGTGGATGTGACCAATATTGTTAATTGGCGCAATAAAATGAAGGATACCTTTCAAAAACAAGAAGGGGAAAAACTGACCTTTACGCCCATTTTTATGGAAGCGGTCGCCAAAGCATTGAAGAAATACCCTATGATGAACATTTCCGTAAACGGGGATAGTGTTATTAAGAAAAAGAACATTAATATAGGTATGGCGGCGGCACTTCCCGATGGCAATCTTATTGTTCCTGTAATTAAAAATGCAGATCAGCTGAATTTGGTAGGTATGGCCAAGGTGGTCAATGATTTGGCAAAACGTTCCAGGGATAATGCCTTAAAGCCGGATGAGGTTCAGGACGGGACCTATACGGTTACCAATGTAGGTACCTTTGGAAGCGTATTTGGCACGCCTATTATAAACCAGCCGCAGGTGGGGATTTTGGCATTGGGAGCTATAAGGAAGATACCGGCCGTGATCGAGACCAAAGAAGGGGATTTCATCGGCATCCGTAGCAAAATGTACTTATCTCATAGTTATGACCACAGGGTGGTCAACGGTGCCTTGGGCAGTATGTTCGCCAAAGCCGTAGCGGATTATCTGGAAGCCTGGGATATTGATAGGGAAATTTAGGATTTTCATATACGGGTCCATTTTCTCGATTTCTTGGTTAGGTGTATCTTTAGGATTTTAATAATTTATCGATCCATCAAAACATGTATGTTCCTTCCTTTTCAAAACAAGGCTTTTGGTTATTGTTTGCAGGCTTATTTGCTTTACCCCTTACTTCCCAACAACCATCTATAGGTGAGAAAAAAGAACCTTTAAAACTTTTTGTGGAATGCAATTGTGAAAGGAATTACATCCGTCAGGAAATAGATTATGTAAACCATGTTCGAGACCAATCTTTGGCCAATGTACAATTGTTTATATATGATGTAGCCAATGGTAGTGGGGGGAGAACCTATATGTTGGAGTTTAAGGGGGCCAGGGATTATGAGGCTATCTATGGAAAACTACAATATGAAACCTCTGTCAATATGACTTCTGACGAGGTTAGAAAAGGGTTGGTCAAAAAAATAAGATCGGGCTTGTTAAGATATGTCATGGAATCCGATTTGGTGGAGGATATTACCTATACGGTCAAAAAGGACAATACAAATAAAATTCGGGATATTGATTTTGATGACCCCTGGAACAATTGGATTTTTGAAATTTATGGAGAGGCGGAACTGGACAAAGAATCAAGCAGAAGGGAGTTTGAATATGAAGTTGGGTTTGAAAGTGATCGAGTAACCGAAAAATGGCGTATACGGGCGGATTTGGAAATGAATCAGGCCAGGAGCCAGTTTGAGAGGGATGACGAGACATTCAAGAGCGAACGATTACGATATTCCCTAGATGCCAGTATTGTGAGGAGCTTATCCGATCATTGGTCGGTAGGCATATTTGTAGGGGGAAGGCATAATTCATTCACCAATTTGGATTTTTCCACTTTTATACGTCCGGCAATCGAATATAATATATTTCCCTACAAAGAAGTATTGAGAAGGGAAATCGTATTTGCCTACCGTATAGGGTATTTTTATAATGATTATATAGACACCACTATTTTTGGGCAAAATAGCGAGGGAATATTTGATCACTCTATGGATATTCAATTGCGGTATCGACAACCTTGGGGAAATGTCTATGCCAGGTTAAGGGGATCTACATTCTTGGAGGATCTCAATAAAAATAGGATTCAGCTTTTTGGAAGATTATCCGTTCGTATTTTCAAGGGATTGGCCACCACTTTTTCGGGGAATTTTGAGGGTATTCGGGATCAGATAAGTTTACCGGCAGGAGACGCATCCATTGAAGATGTGCTGTTACAGCAAAAACAAATTGCGACCAATTTTGAACTTGGTTTTCGGGTGGGGCTTAGTTATACCTTTGGTTCCGCATTTAACAATATTATCAATAACAGGCTTTAGATTTTCCGGGAGAAAATATTTTAAAATTAAATTTTGGAAAGGTATCGTAAGGACTATCTTTGTGAAAAGTCCCAAAAATGGAATTAAAACTCACTCGACCTATTTGTTTTTTCGACCTTGAGACCACAGGTACCAATGTGGCCAAAGACCGCATTGTTGAAATCTCTATTTTAAAGGTTTTTCCCAACGGAAACAAGGAAAGCAGGACATGGTTGGTGAATCCGGAAATGAACATTCCGGATGAAGTAATTGCCGTGCATGGCATTTCCAATGAAAAAGTTGCCAATGAACCTACCTTTGGGCAATTGTCCAAGGAGATTTATAAGATGATAAAGGATAGTGATTTGGGCGGGTTTAATTCGGATAGGTTCGATATTCCTTTGTTGGCCGAGGAAATGCTGCGGGCAGACATTGATTTTGATATGAAAAATGCAGTCTCCGTAGATGTACAGAACATTTTTCATAAAATGGAGAAAAGGACCCTGGCGGCGGCCTATAAGTTTTATTGTGGCAAAGAACTCACGGATGCCCATAGTGCGGAGGCAGATACCTTGGCGACTTATGAAGTTTTGCTTTCGCAATTGGACCGTTATCCAGAATTGGAAAATAACATTAAAAAACTGTCCGAGTTCTCAAGGAGGAAACGATCTGTTGATTTTGCAGGGTTCATAGCCCTTAACGAGGAAGGGGAAGAGATTTTTGCCTTTGGAAAGCATAAGGGCCAGAAAGTACACGATGTATTGGAACGGGAACCAGGGTATTTTGGATGGATTCTGAATGCGGATTTTCCACTGTATACCAAAAAAATATTGACACAAATAAAACTGAGCAAGCTCAATAATAAGCTCGGTTAGTATTTTATTCAAAATTTATGAAGCTTATTTGTATTGGTAGAAACTATACCGACCACATTGCGGAACTCAAAAATGAAAGACCGGTAGAACCGGTCGTTTTTATAAAACCGGATTCTGCCGTGCTTCCCAAGCAACAGGATTTTTACATTCCAGAATTTTCCAGTGATGTGCATTACGAGGTCGAGGTTTTGGTCAAGATAAAAAAAGTAGGAAAGCATATTTCGGAAGAATTTGCACCCACTTATTATGATGAAATAAGCTTGGGCATAGATTTTACCGCAAGGGATTTACAATCTGCATTAAAGGAAAAAGGACTTCCTTGGGAAAAGGCCAAGGGGTTTGATGGTGCCGCGGTCATAGGCAAATGGTTGCCCAAACATAAATTCGAGGACTTGAACAACATCGATTTTGACCTGAAAAAGAACGATGAGGTCGTGCAGGCCGGGAATACTTCTTTGATGCTATGGAAAATAGACGAGATAATAAGCTATGTTTCCAGGTTCTTTATGTTGAAAAAAGGAGATGTAATTTTTACGGGAACTCCTGCCGGTGTTGGCAAAGTAAGTGCAAATGATTATCTTTCCGGGAGTTTGGAAAATGAGGAGATTTTTACGGTAAAAATAAAATAATGATTTATAGTCTGGATAAAATAAATGAAATGGCGGAAGGAGATGAGGATTTTATAAATTCCGTTATCTCTGTTTTTCTAGAAGAAGTTCCTGTAGACTTGGAAGCTTTGGAAGTTGCCTTGATAGATAAAAATTACGATCAGGTGTATAAGTTGGCCCATAAAATAAAGCCCAATGTGGATTTGCTAGGAATGGAACAAACACGTGCGGTGGCTTTGGAAATGGAGACTTTAGGTAAAAATGAGGCCAATATGGAGGATATTGAAAAACTCTTTCCTGCCTTAAAAACAGATATTCATCAGGTCGTAGCCGAGTTGAAAAAGGATTTTAGCCTCTAATGCTTGCGGAAATTATTACCATTGGCGATGAAATCCTCATCGGTCAAATCGTAGATACCAATTCCGCCTTTATTTCCAAAGAGTTGAATAAAATAGGCGTTTCCGTCTATCAGATTACTTCCGTTCAAGATAATAGGGAGCATATTATGGAGGCGTTGTCAAATGCCAGGTCCAAGGTGGATCTGGTTATTGTGACCGGCGGTTTGGGACCTACGAAAGACGATATTACCAAACATACCATTTGCGAGTTCTTTCAGGATAAATTGGTGGAGGACCAAAACGTACTGGATCATATTGAAACGCTTTTTGCCAAACATTTATCCACTCCAATTTCAGATTTGAACAGAAAACAGGCTTGGGTGCCCAGCAAGGCCAAGGTATTGCACAATGAATTTGGAACGGCCCCTGGAATGTGGTTTCATGAAGAGGGTACTACCTTCATTTCCCTTCCCGGAGTGCCTTTTGAAATGAAAAATTTGATGGTCGATCAGGTTCTCCCAAAAGTAATCGAGTTATATAAGCGCCCGCATATCGTTCATAAGACGATTATTACCTATGGTTTGGGAGAAAGTGCCATTGCCCAAAAGATTGAGGAATGGGAAGATAACCTGCCGCCTTTTATAAAGTTGGCATATTTGCCCAATTTGGGAAAAGTACGCTTAAGGTTAACCGCAAAGGGGGAGGACCACAAGAAATTAGTAGATGCAATAGAGGAAGAATTTCAAAAATTGATTCCGTTGATAGGTGAGATTATCTATGGAACGGAGGATGAAGAAACTTTAGAGGAAGTAGTGGCCAAATTATTGACGGAAAAAGGAATGTCCCTGGCGACCGCCGAAAGTTTTACGGGAGGGAGGATTGCCAAGTCCATAACGGCTATTCCCGGAGCTTCGACCTATTTTAAAGGGAGTGTCGTGGGCTATGCTACAGAAGTTAAGGTCAATGTGCTCAGCGTTCAAGAATCTTTGGTAACGGAGCATTCCGTGGTCAGTAAAGAGGTGGCCATGGCCATGGCGGAAGGGGCGCAAAAGCTCATGAACGCAGATTTTGCCATTGCCACTACAGGCAATGCCGGACCCGCAAAAGGCGATTCGGATGCGGATATTGGAACCGTCTTTATAGCTATTGCATCACCCGAAGCTGTTTTTGCACATGGATTCCACATGGGAAATCATCGGGAGAGAATAGTGCAAAAGTCTGTAAATAAAGCGTTTGAACTGCTTAGGAAAGAAATTTTAAAAATGTGAAGTAGATTGTTGCCCGAAAGATAAAAATGATATAAATTTGCACCCTGTTTAAAGAAAAATTCGGCACAATGTCTAAAGTTTGTGAAATTACGGGAAAGAAGGCCATGACAGGGAACAATGTATCCTTCTCTATCAATAAGACCAAAAGAAGATTTAACGTAAATCTTTCCAAGAAAAGGTTTTACATTCCAGAAGAAGATCGTTGGATTACTTTGAAAGTTTCTACTCGAGCTTTGAAAAGTATCAACAAAAAAGGTATTTATGCCGTATTGAAAGAGGCAAAAGCTCAAGGATTCATAAAGTAATCTGGAAAAATTAGCGTAAGATGGCAAAGAAAGGTAATAGAATTCAAGTAATTTTAGAATGTACCGAACACAAAGAGTCGGGGCAATCTGGAACTTCCAGATACATTACTACCAAGAATAAGAAGAATACTCCGGAAAGGATGGAATTGAAAAAATTCAATCCTATCCTGAAGAGAATGACCGTTCATAAAGAGATTAAATAAGGTTTCCGTTCGTACGGGAACAATAATAAAATAATTAGTCATGGCAAAGAAGACCGTAGCGAGTTTACAGACAAGCTCCAAAAGATTGACAAAAGCTATAAAAATGGTTAAATCACCAAAATCGGGTGCTTATGTTTTTGTAGAATCCGTAATGCCACCAGAAATGGTAAACGAGTGGATTGCCAAAAAATAAGACTTTTTAACTAAAGAAGTTATTGAGCCCCTTTCCTACGAAAGGGGCTTTTTAATTTTTATATTTGAGCAACTATTAAAATAAGAATGGGTTTATTTAAAAAGATTTTTTCATCGGAGAAAAAAGAGACCTTGGATAAGGGCTTGGAAAAGACCAAAACCAGTTTCTTTTCCAAGTTGGGAAAGGCTGTTGCAGGCAAATCCAAAGTAGATGATGATGTTTTGGATAATTTGGAAGAAGTTTTGGTAACTTCGGATGTGGGGGTAGAAACTACCTTGAAAATTATTGACCGTATCGAGGCCAGGGTGTCCAGGGATAAATATATGGGTACGGATGAACTGAACGGAATCCTGCGCGAGGAAATTGCCGGATTGCTATCGGAAACCCATGTAGGGGAAGCAACACGGGTACAGGTCCCCAAAGATATAAGACCCTATGTTATCATGGTAGTGGGCGTTAACGGTGTGGGCAAAACAACTACCATTGGTAAATTGGCACATCAATTTAAGGCTCAGGGATTAAAAGTCGTGTTGGGTGCGGCAGATACGTTTAGGGCAGCGGCCATAGACCAATTGCAGGTTTGGGCGGATAGGGTAGATGTTCCTATCGTAAAGCAACAAATGGGCAGTGATCCCGCTTCAGTGGCTTTTGATACGCTCAGTTCGGCAGTAACACAAGATGCAGATGTTGTTATTATAGATACGGCCGGCCGTTTGCACAACAAAGTCAATTTAATGAACGAACTGACCAAAGTAAAAAGGGTCATGCAGAAAGTCGTGGAGGACACACCACATGAAGTATTATTGGTATTGGACGGCTCAACGGGGCAAAATGCCTTTGAGCAGGCCAAACAGTTTACCAAGGCCACGGAAGTTACGGCCTTGGCAGTGACCAAACTGGACGGTACGGCCAAGGGTGGTGTAGTGATAGGCATTTCGGACCAATTTCAGATTCCGGTCAAATATATTGGAGTAGGGGAAGGAATAGAGGATCTTCAAGTCTTTAATAAGTACGAATTTGTGGATTCGTTTTTTACGATTAAAGGTCAATAGTGCGTTTATTTAGAACTATATCGTTTTTCAAGATCGTTTTTCATTTCCCCAATAATCCTGATAAAAGGAATGTCAGGATCATATTAAGAAAATAAATCGCCCCTTTTATAGGGCTACGATTATATTTTAAGGTATAAGGTGGAAAAAATAAACATTTATGAAAAAGCTCATCATTTTATTTGCAATACCCCTGTTGTTTTCATGCAATACCCAAAAAGAACAGGTTAAAAAACAAGAAGTTGTACTGTGGGAACGGTACAACGATTCCCTTGAAGTGGTGGCAAACGCAGACCATGAGAAGGAACGGATGCGTTACAAGCTTATCCAATCTAAAGTATTGGATAAAAATGCTGTTTTCTTACCCTTATACGATGAGGTATATAAAATAACGGAAGAAACGTACAATGTCTTGAGACCTTTGGTGTTGGAAAAGGATATCTATGCGCTTGGATCCCTTATTGAAGAAGGTAAGTTGACCTATGAAAACCTGGTCCTCTTTTATCTATACCGTATTTATAAGTATGAACTGGACAATACCACCACCTTGAACACGGTAATCGCCTTAAATAAGGATGTGGTAGAACAGGCAAGGACATTGGACAACTTAAAGAAAACAGGTAGAACACCAGGGGTAAAACATCCTATTTACGGTATGCCCATTTTGTTGAAGGACAACATTAATACGATGGGAATGAATACCACGGCCGGCAGTATTGCGTTAGCTGAAAATGAAACGGGGGATTCGTTCATCGTAAAACAACTTAAAAAGAACGGAGCCCTTATTTTG
Organism: Maribacter spongiae; assembly: GCF_047345125.1. Lineage (NCBI taxonomy): Bacteria > Pseudomonadati > Bacteroidota > Flavobacteriia > Flavobacteriales > Flavobacteriaceae > Maribacter > Maribacter spongiae. Next base: position 32,007 of record NZ_JBLFEQ010000008.1, read on the forward strand.
GGTAAGGTCAATTTAAGCGAATGGGCCTACTTTCTGTGTTCGGGATGCCCGGTAGGATACAGTGCCTATGGCGGACAAACATTAAACCCTTACGGAAGGCGTGTTTTTGAGACGGGAGGTTCCAGTTCCGGCAGTGGAACGTCCGTTGCGGCTAATTATGCCGTTGCGGCGGTAGGTACGGAGACTTCAGGTTCTATTTTATCACCGAGCAGTCAAAACTCGGTAGTAGGCCTAAAACCTACGATCGGTTTATTGGGCCGTTCCGGTATCGTTCCCATTTCCAGTACTTTGGATACCCCGGGCCCCATGACCAAAAATGTTGTGGATAATGCCATACTGCTGTCCGCAATGATCGGGAAGGATGAGGATGATTCGGCTTCGGTAGCGTTTAAAGGTGCCTATATGTCCGTTCCGTTAACAAATGCTTCTTTAAAAGGGAAACGTTTTGGTGTTTTTGCTTCACTTATGGAAAGTGATTCCATATATAGGGAAACCATTCTTGATATAAAGAATTTAGGTGCCGAAATCATTGAATTTACCCCTCCAGAAGTTAAAATGGACGGTTTTTTGAGTATCCTGAATATCGATATGAAAAATGATCTGCCCGAGTACTTGGAAAAATGTACGGATCCCAAAAAGGTAAGCATACGATCTATTGCGGATGTGGTGGACTTTAATAACTTGGATTCCCTGATCCGCATTCCCTATGGGCAAGCCCTGTTTGAAGGCATTTTGGCAGATACGACCACCACAGAGGGTCTAGAAGGGATAAAGACCAGCTTGGAAAAAAACGGACGTACCTTCTTTGATACGGTCATGGACAAATATAAATTGGATGCCGTTTTATCCATTAACAATTACCACGCGGGCTATGCCGCCGTGGCCAAATACCCCGCTTTGACCGTTCCCATGGGGTATAAAAATACGGGAGAACCCGTTGGTTTGACTTTTATTGGAAAGCAATTTACAGAAGCACATTTATTGCATTTGGGATCGGCCTATGAAAAGGCGTTTCCCAATAGAAAAATGCCGGAAGGGTATCAATAAAATAGGAATATAGATACTAGTACCTATATACGATTGCTGACTATAATTTTGAAATAGATAATGTGAATTAAAATTACGATATGGGAAACGGAATGATTATATGTACAGTTATTGAGGGAGTAAAAAACTATAGCCAACAAAGAACTGAATTAAAAAACAAATCCTTTTAAGTTAATCTCGACACGTGGTTTTCATCATAGGGCAGTCCTGATTTCGTAATTACAAATGTTTGTTTCAACAGTTTGTTCGCTACCGCTATTAAAGCCAATTTTTTGCTTTTTCCTTTTCAGCAGCTCGGTTTGAAGGGAAGCTTACAAAACCACATTAGAAAGTTGTTTAGCCGAAACCGTTAATTTAATATAAAGACTTGGATAGCATAGAAGAACAAATACATAATATTGACCTCAAGATGTTGGATTGTCGGCATAAACTGGAGCGAATGAAAAAACGTATTCCATGGGGAATTTTGGGAGGGATTGCATTCGTATTTATATTTCCTTTTCTTCCGGGGCGTCGTGGAAGGAGACCTATGATAGAGAGTTGGGAATATCATAATGTCGTAATATTTAGTGCAATCCTATATGTTATTGTTTATCCCATTGGATACGTCATAGGGAAAAATAAAATAGAAAAAAGATTGAGGAATTAAAACTCAAAAAACATCTGATAGGAAAAGAGTTTGATCTTAGTGGAAAAAAGCAATATAAAAAATAATAGTTATCATTAAAAACCCTGTTCTAATTCACTTAAGTTATAAGAACACGTACTATACTCCGCAAATTATCACCGATCCATAACCCAAAAAAGAAAACTATGCAGATTAAGCGAAAATCAATAATACTACTTACCGGAATGTTTTTGCTTTTTGGTTTTACCGCCTGTAAAAACAAGGAAAACAATACTAAAGTCAGCCCCAATGTCATTATCTTTTTTACGGATGATCAAGGGTATGCGGATTTGAGCAGTTATGGAGCGGAAGGGTTTGAGACGCCACATTTGGATCAATTGGCCGCCGATGGTATAAAATTCACCAATTTTTATGTTCCTGCCCCGGTCTGTACACCATCCAGGGCAGGGCTTTTGACCGGACGTTATCCTAAAAGGAGCAATCTTCACGAACGCGTGCTTTTTCCTTATTCGGATACGGGACTTTCAACAGAAGAATATACGATGGCGGAAATGCTAAAAGAAAGTGGTTATGTGACTTCTTGTATCGGTAAATGGCATTTGGGACATAAAGAGGAGTTTATGCCCAACAATCATGGGTTCGATGAGTTTTACGGCGTACCATATTCAAATGATATGGACAGTTATTATTACGAGGATAAGGATTACCAATCGCCGCCATTGCCGTTTTATCGGAACAAGGAATTATTGGAGAGCGGGCCTGATCAGCAATTTCTGACCAAAAGATATACAGAAGAGACAATTCGTCAGATAAAGAACAGGGGAGATAAACCTTTCTTTCTTTATTTGGCCCATAATATGCCCCACAGGCCATTACATGCTTCATCCAAATTTAAAGGAAAAAGTAAAAAAGGACTGTATGGCGATGTTATTATGGAATTGGATTGGAGTGCCGGTGAAATAATAAAAACGTTAAAGGAAGAAGGGATTTACGGGAATACCATTTTTATTTTCACTTCGGATAATGGTCCCAGGGTCGGTTCGGCAAAACCTTTAAGGGGTAAAAAGGCCCAAACGTGGGAAGGTGGCCAGCGTGTTCCCGGAATTATAACCTGGCCCGATAAGGTTCCGGCAGGAATTGTAAGCGATGGTTTTCTGAGCACGTTGGACTTATTTCCTACCCTTGCGAAAATTGCAAAAGCAAAATTGCCCGATAATCTGATAATGGACGGAAAAGATATAAGTGAATTCCTATTATCACCAGAATCTATAAAGTTACCGGAACGCCCGTTCTATTATTTTTCAAGAAGCGGTGAAATAGAGGCTGTTCGATTGGGAAAATGGAAACTCCATACGAAAAAGACAATAGGATGGAATACCGATTTAAATGGTATTTTTCCTATTTCACTTTATAATCTGGAGCTTGATATTTCAGAAAAAAATAACGTAGCCGATCAATTTCCGGAGATTGTTAAGGAGTTGATGATTATGATGGATGAATTTGAAAAAAAGATAGAATAGAAGATGGGTACTATAATTTCTTTTTCTTGATCGGATAAAAGGGAGAAATAGATTTGATTTTTTTAGTTTAATAAGTCTATATACCCCTAAAAATTGTTTATGTGTATTCTTGTTCATCGAATAACACGTGTAAAAAACCTCCAATTGTCATTTACTTGCCCTACCTTATTGTATTTTTGCGGCCTATAAGAATACTATGCGGACAAAATCACTTAAAAAGAACAAAATCAATGTAGTAACCTTGGGTTGTAGTAAAAATATCTACGATTCCGAAGTGCTTATGGGGCAATTGCGTGCCAATGATAAAGAGGTGGTACACGAGGAGGAAGGCAATGTTGTAGTCATCAATACCTGTGGTTTTATTGCCAATGCCAAACAGGAAAGTATAAATACGATATTGGGGTATGTGGAAAAGAAAGAAGCTGGAACGGTAGACAAGGTTTTTGTTACAGGATGTTTAAGTGAGCGTTATAAACCGGACCTGCAAAAAGAAATTCCCAATGTAGATGAATACTTTGGTACCAGTGAGCTTCCTAATCTGTTAAAGGCCCTGGGTGCGGACTATAAACATGAATTGATCGGGGAGCGGTTAACCGTTACACCCAAAAACTATGCATATTTAAAGATTGCGGAAGGCTGTGATAGACCCTGCTCTTTTTGTGCCATTCCCTTAATGCGGGGAAAGCATAAAAGCAAACCCATAGAAGAACTCGTTACGGAAGCGGAAAAACTTGCGGCAAAAGGAGTAAAAGAATTGATTCTAATAGCACAGGACTTAACGTATTATGGCCTGGATCTATACAAAAAAAGGAACCTGGCCGAATTGCTCCGGGCCTTGGTAAAAGTGGATGGTATTGAGTGGATCCGATTGCACTATGCTTTTCCTACCGGTTTTCCTATGGAAGTATTGAAGGTGATGAAACAAGAACCGAAAATTTGTAATTATCTGGATATTCCATTACAGCATATTTCGGACCGTATCTTAAAAAGTATGCGTAGAGGTACCACACAGGCCAAAACCACTGAGCTATTGCAGGATTTTAGAGCGGCGGTTCCCGAAATGACCATACGGACTACATTAATAGTGGGTTACCCCGGGGAAACCCAAGAAGATTTTCAGACCTTGAAAAACTGGGTGGCCGAGATGCGGTTTGAACGCTTGGGCTGTTTTACATATAGCCATGAAGAAAATACACATGCCTATACGCTAATAGATGACGTGCCGGAGGAGGTAAAGCAGGAACGGGCCAATGAAATCATGGAGTTGCAGTCCCAGATTTCCTGGGAGCTCAACCAGCAAAAGATAGATAAGGTTTTCCGATGTATCATAGATAGAAAAGAAGGCAATTATTTTATTGGACGCACTGAATATGATTCCCCCGATGTTGATAACGAGGTACTGATAGATGCCACAAAACACTACGTGAAACAAGGAGAGTTCGTTAATGTCAAAATCACCGGAGCCGAAGATTTCGACCTCTATGGAACCCCGGTTTAATCCGTATTCTTTTGTTGCATCATTTTTAGGGTAAATCCGCCCAATATCAGAATAACAATGCCCATGACCACCCAAAGGTAAATCTGATCCTCAAAAAGAGTAGATGTTGGGGATGTCGGTTTTTTGGGAATTACCTGTTCCATCCCCAGGTTCACTGACGTTACATTTTGGGGAATATGCGAACGGGTTTTAGAAATATCGTATTTTGGAGCATCGGCATCGGCATTTCCATAGACCAAATAATAAATGGCAGGTTCTGAGAAACGGGCAATAAGTGCATATTCAAACCCCTTTATCTTTATGCCCTTTATTTTTAAAGGCCGGTTGTCATGATCTGTAATGATTACCCTTAGTTTTTGCGCCAATACAGGGTTAAACTGAAATGGATTGTTTTCCAGCGAACTCAAAATACCCCGTGTAAGATTGCGATAGGTATATTTCCATCCCTTTTGGGTTTCCGTACTGTCCGATACATATTGAATGACGATAGACCGATAATAATCTATGGCATCGGAAATATTTAATTGGAGCGAACTTATGGCAATGCGATTTTTTAAATTGACATCTACGATCGTTTTTTTGTTTTCTTCGGATAACTTAAAGTTCCTTATGGTATGGTCCTGATAGGTCGGTTTAATCGAGTCCGTCAAAAATATATCGGCCGAATCCAATAACGGTCGGATATCGCTTTGTACCCATATGCGATAAAAACTGTAATTGGCAGTGGGGAATTTGAGTTTTGTAAAATTATAATCCGTTTCGGCACTGGTTATGGCCAATATACGATAATCATCAAGCAGGGTAAACCATTCTTTTTGGTCATGGCTTCCTTCCAGAACAACCCTCCAATCAAAATTTTGATTGTGAAACCTTAAGTTAATTTCATTGATTGATCGGTTTTCAACGGCCTTATAGGTAAAATAATGACCCTTTGCATTAAAACCTGTATTCATCAATTTAAAATTGACTTTTTGTCCGGTCTTCCGGCCTTTTGAAATTTTTAGGATATACGGTGCCTCAATAGTATCTTTTTCCGTTATCCCATAAATTCTAATATCCGATAGATTTTGGGAAACTTCCTGGAAAACGGTGTTTGGCAAGTTTATTTTATGCCATGTTTCCGAAACTCCTTGGAGTTCCATTTTTTTACTATAGGCCCCTAACTGCCCAAACAGCCCTACATAAAAAAATAACGATCCTAAAAGGAAAAGACTATTTTTCATTTTCATCACCAATGATGTCTTTATACTTATTGTAAAGGAAGGATATGATCAATAATAAAACGCCTAAGGATACAAAAACAATAGTTTTGAAAATGGTATCGAGAGATGCAATATCATAGAAAAAGAGTTTTATCAAGGTTGTGCCAAACAATGCTATAGCGGCCACGCGCAGGTATTTTTTCTTTTTCCAAATGCCCAGGGCAATCAATAAAAGAGCATATGTTCCCCAAAGGATACTCAACCCGAGCCTATATACCTGTTTGGTACCTGCAATATCCATCCAATGTAACAATTCACTGCTGGCCACCCACAGGATAATCGTATGAACGATCAATTCAAAGGGAATTTTGAAGTTGATTTCCATGAAAGGTCGCCTAATGAGCCTGTAAACGACATATAAAAGAAAGGCAAAGAAAGTCAGGGCAATATACCGGATACCTATGTGGAAGAATCCAATGGTAAAATATTCGGACAATATCTGATTTAAATAATTTTCCCTGAGCTCACTAAGCGTATAAAGTCCGTTTGTTAAGAATAAGACAGTCAAAAATAGACTTAAGATCAAAGTAACGATTCCCAACACCCTATTTTTATGTTTTTTGATGTTAATCCATGTTAAAATACCCAAAAACAGAAACGAATAGTTGAACAACCAAATAGTGGAAAAATCCTTTAGATCATAGTTGAACCGGGGGTTGGAAAAATCATTGGCGTTTGTAATTTCTACTTTGGATGCATGGAAAAGCGTATCCCAATAATACCCTATTTCCACATAAAAGGAAGCATACAGGGTAACGAGAAATATTGCCGGAATTCCAATGGACATTATTTGGGAAATAGAGGTTTTCCGTTCACTATTATATACGGCGTTGACCCAGTTGATAAATCCGAAAGCAAGGGAGCAGCACAATGAGGTCAATAGCATAATATTAAAAAAGGGTTTCATGCTGTCATTCCCTTTTGCCGTTCCAAGACCATCATAGCCTAAGAGCCAGTCATGGGCAAGACTAAAAAAAGCCAAGAATATCATGGGGTAGGACAAATGTTCATACGTGGAAACCTTCTTGCTACGACCGATCCAAAATAAAAGTGCCGCTTCCAATGCCCATAATAATGTGACCCAATTTCCATCCAATTGTACTGGAATGGCAATGGTAATGAAGGTCAATACCAAACCGGAAATCAAGAAAAATAAATTGCGGTCGGCCAGTTTTCTTTTGTAGATGATAAGGCTCACCATAAAATGAATAAAGGCGTTGGCCAACGTAAAAAGGCCCAATAATTCCTTTCCGGTCTCGTGATGGTTTAAAAGACCGTAACCCAGACCATAGAAAATAAAGGAATTAAGCAACACCATAAAAACATCCGATGTTTTAAACTTCTCATTTTTTAATAATTTATAGGATAGGAATGTGATATAAAAGAGGACGAAAAAGACGGATATGACACAAAAAGCCAATAAAAAGTGAATCTCCCGTTCATAGGAGACCATTGCCCAACTTAAGTAAATAAGCCATGTAAATATAAAGGAAACAAGGTATAAAGGCTTCCAATATCTTTTAAAGGAGATGACCAATATTCCAATATTTATCACGGTCATGTATCCAAACAAGATTAAGGCGTTACCAGAATCGTTACTCAATAGAAAGGGAATCGCATAGGCACCCACAAGGCCAAGATGGGCAATGATCTGTCTGTTGTAGTTTAATGAGGCCACTACACCAAAAACGGTAAAGAGCAACATGGCCCCAAAAGTTAAGGTTTGGGGGAACAGGGCATAAAAGCTATAGGCCGCAAAAGTGATAAAATACATAATGGCCAGGGCCCCGCCTACCAGAACAGCACTGTAGTTTTCATATTTGGCCTTTAATTTAATGCCGAAGCCTATGAGCCCTAAACCAATGAGGTAACCTATAACAATTCTGGTCAATGGACCTATCAGGTTATTTTCTATGGAATATTTTGCACCGATAAAAACACCGATAATCGTAATAAGGATACCGACTTTATTGATGAGGTTTTCGCCGATGAATTTTTCCCAATTGGATTTTCTTTTGGGAAAGGCCCGAGATCGGTCAAATTTTGTATTGACATTGGTTACGGGGTTCAATTCCTGACCGATTTTGGCTATAGTTTTTTGGTTTTTTGGAGTATGGGTTTCGGGAATATCGTTCAGTGTTTCTTTTTGGTCCCCGGATGATTTTTCCTCAAGTCTTCCCTTGTTGCTTTGCTTTATTCGCTCAATATCCTTTTTGAGATGATTTATTTCAAGGCCAAAGTCCTGCTGCTTTTTGAGCAAGAGTTCCAGTCGTTCCAGGAGCTTGGATATTTCTTTTTGATTTTCGGACATATATAACGGTTGTCTGTTTCCTTAAAGAAGGGCTAGAGGTATCAATATAAGTGTTTAACTCACAAGTTTGCCGGAAATATCGGGTTTTTTGTTCCAATGCCCCGTATGTATAAACGATGTAATCACATTTTTTAGTTAATTCACCATAAAGAGGGCATTGGCAAAGAAGAGTTTGCCATTTTCCCAGAAACCACGAAAAAGAGGATTGTCCACCATATAGATTACCTGACCTTTTCCCATACTTTCCATTCCAAAGATCAATGTTTCATCAATTTTTTTTCGAGCCTTGCTTCCCGCAAACCCGGAGACCGGAGTGTTGGCATTTTCACCAAGGTAAACGGCACTGCCCCCATCTAAATAACTATAGGCCCTATTGCCTATTTTTAAAGTGAAATAGGTGTCTCCATATCCATAGGCAAGGGGGTTGGTCGGGTCAACCGTGGCTTTGAAAATAGCACCGGTTATTTGGGATTTGATACGTTCGCGTTGAGAAGCATCAAAGGATTCCAGACCAATTGATGTATCCTTTTCTTCTTCCTTTTTTTTGATGTGAAAGGGCTCATCGGATGATAATCCGTCAATGGCACCGCCCATGGCGATTAATTTGCCGCCTTCGTTTATCCAGTCTTTGATATTGTTCAGTGTATTCTTCTTAAAAAAACTGGTATAGCTAGACCCATCGGGTAAAATCAATACGTCGTATTTTGATAGGTTTATCCCATTAAAATAACTCTCGTCCAATACGGCTATAGGGTAATTCAATTGTTGCTCAAAAAAATGCCAGATTTCCCCAAATCGCAAAGTGTTGGCAGGTTTTCCGGAAAGTGCGGCAATCTTGAGATTTGGGATCATGGCTACGGAGCTGGAGCCAAAATCTTTTCCGCTATCTACAAATCCCGTTTTTGCGTGAGTTAAAGGTTTCGAGAATTTTTCCGAAGCTTTTTCAAGAATATCGGTAAAATCATGCAAGTCCTTATTATCGGCACTTACGATGATCAAACTTCCCCTTTTGTAGGCTTTGCCGTCCATGACAAAAGGCATATTGGCATACCTTACCCTTACATTGTGCTGTAGTAATTCAGCAAGGAATTTGGCATCGTTCATACTGTTCCAATCGGTCAAATAGGCATAGCTCCCCGTTTTGACCGCTCCATATTCCTGAATATTATGCGGAATGTCATTTTTTGCAATGGTATTTTCAGAGGCTATGGCATTAAGGCCATAGGCATAAGGCAGGGACCATGCCGTTATATCATAGGTGACGGAATCACTCAATTTTGCTTTGGGTTCAAACAATACTTTTACTAAAGTACCCTTTGGCTGATCGGAAGAAACGATCATGCTTTCCTCCGTGATTTTCATGTTACCGATTTTTCCTGTTTTGTAGTCAAAACCTTTTGCGGATCCATTTTTTCCATATCCGAAGGCTATATCGTGCTGTATTAATAGATTTTCCAACGCACGCAACTTATCCCGATTGCCATTGAGTACATAGCTTTTGTATTTATAGTTTCTGTTCAGGTAGAATTTCTTGAATTCGGCATTTAGTTTTTCCGCATTATTATTGGCCACTTCAATTGTGGAGAGTCCCGTGGTATGGTGATGGGCAATGCGGTCTTTTAAAGTCAGGGTATCGCCAATACCCGTAATGACTCCTAACCCGGCCCTTCCGCTACCGCCTTGTTCATAGGTCATGCCAATGCTTCCATTGTAAGTGGGGTAGGTGTCCCCATAACTGGGGTATAATAGGTCAAATACTTCTTTTGTAAAATAAAACCAGCCGTTTTTATCAAAATATTTAGCATGGTTCTTTCCGATGGTTACCTGAAATTCACGTTGAAAATCGGTAATCACCTCATGAAAGGGTTCGGCCGCCGGAGCAAAATAATATGGATCGTCTACACCTTGCTCATGAAAATCCACATGTATATGGGGGAGCCATTTGTTAAACTGTTTCAATCGCTGTTGACTTTCTATTTGCGTTGACCAGGCCCAATCCCGATTCAAATCGAACATATAATGATTGCTTCTTCCGTTCCACCAACCTTCATAATGCTCTTTTGAGTTGGGATCAACATTATATTCGGCATTTTTATATTGATTGTACCAATTTACGTACCGATCCCTTCCATCCGGATTACTGCAGGGGTCTATAAGCACAATGGTATTTTCCAAATAAGTACTTTTAGAAGTCAAAAGTTCATAAATAGTCTGCATGGAAGCCTCGGTACCCACACTTTCATTTCCGTGTACATTATAGCTCAACCAAACGATGGATTTTTTTGCCCGACCCTCGCTCCTCATGTTTTTTAAATGTTCCAATCGGATGTTTTCCAGATTTTTGATATTCGATTTTGAAGAAATACAAGCAAGAAGAAGCGATCTGCGCTCATGGGTCCTGCCATATACTACCAGTTGCACCCTATCGGGTTCCTGTTGGGCCAAATATTCGTAATAATCTACCACCTCGTGGTGTCTGGAGAAGGCACTTCCCAGTTCATGACCCAAAAATTCCGATGGGGATTTGAGCTGCGCCGAAAGAAAAACAGGAAAGATAAAAAGCAGGGAACGTAAAACTTTTTTCATAAAAGACCTTTAAGACGAACAAACTCAAATCTACCAAATAATTACTAAAAATAGCTGGTGTACATTGAGCTTTTTGACGATTGTTTAAAAATTAAAAGGTAGTGTAATTAACGTATTTTTAGGAACTCTAAAATTCGAGAGTTTTATATTTACCCTCATTTTTACCGTAATATGGACATTGATTGTTTATCCTTTAGAAAGACCGGCTATTTTTCCGAATTAATATGTGACTATATTGAAGCGGACACCAAGGTAGCCTCTTTATATAATCGTTTTCCGGACATAAAAGGTTTTAAAGGACAGATAAAGGAAAAAGGGAACAACTTTTCACAAGAAAGTAGACAAATATTGAGTGCGGCGTTATTGGAACAATACAAAGGGTTTGAACCCAGTGAACCGACATTAAAAAATATTCGATTCCTTCAGGACAAAGACACTTTCACTATTGTTACCGGTCACCAGTTGAATCTTTTTACCGGCCCCTTATATTTTTTATATAAGATTATCTCTACCATTAACCTTACCCATGAATTAAAAAAAGAATTTCCCGATTACAATTTTGTACCCGTTTATTGGATGGCTACGGAAGATCATGATTTCGACGAAATCAATTATTTTAATTTTCAGGGAAAGAAGATCCAATGGAACATAAATGCCAGTGGTGCCGTAGGTCATCTAAAGACGGATGGTTTAGAGGATGTCCTTAAAATATTTTCCAATGCAATAGGTAATAGTAAGAATGCAAATGCCCTAAAAGACTTGTTCAAGGCAGCTTATCTTGACCATGATAATCTAACGGATGCCACACGATATTTGGCCGATAAACTATTTGGTAGTCATGGATTGGTTATTGTGGATGGAGATGATATTCAATTGAAGCGGCAGCTTGTTCCTTTTGTCAAACAGGACATATTAGATCAACCTGCATTTGAAGTGGTTTCGGAAACGGCGGAAAAAATTCGAGGGATTTCTTCGGAGTACAACATTCAGGTAAACCCTAGGGAAATTAATTATTTTTATTTGATTGAAGGGGTCCGGGAACGCATTGTGGAAAATAATGGAAGGTATGTTGTAAACAATACCCGAATTTCATTTTCAAAAGAAGAGTTGTTTGTGGAGTTGGAATCCCATCCGGAGCGGTTTTCCCCAAATGTTATTGCTAGGCCGTTATATCAAGAAATTGTCCTTCCCAATCTATGTTATATTGGAGGGGGAGGTGAAATAGCCTATTGGCTGGAGCTGAAATCCTTTTTTGAAGTGATGGGAATTCCTTTTCCCATATTGCTTTTACGAAACTCCGCTTTGGTCATTTCCGGGAAACAATCCGGTAAACTTGAACGAATGGATCTTTCCATAGAAGATCTGTTCCTGAAGCAGAATAGCCTGATCAATAAAAAAATCCGGGAAATATCCAATATAGATATTGATTTTTCACCTCAAAAAGAGCTGTTGGAGGAGCAGTTTAAAGGAATGTACGAGTTGGCGAAAAAGACGGATAAATCTTTTTTAAAGGCGGTAAAGGCACAAGAGGTCAAGCAAAAAAAAGGATTGGACAATTTGGAGAAACGACTTTTAAAGGCGCAAAAAAGAAAATTGAAAGATCATGTGATACGGCTTACCGGTGTTCAAAATGAGCTTTTCCCCGGAAAGTCCCTACAGGAAAGAAACCTCAATTTTTCGGAGCTCTATTTGGCCATGGGAGAGGAATTGGTTCCTACACTGATAAAGGCGCTACATCCATTTTCGTTGAATTTTACAATAGTGACTATTAGCTAACAACGGATGCGTTTTGAGAGTGTTTTTAAAAACGGTCAAAATTTGGATCAATGACCAAATAATCCCGATCGGGATTACGGCAATAAAGAAATAGATGTTTCTAGGAGCTGCCTAGCAGGGAACATTCCTTTGTTAAACCTAAATAATACCAGGAATAAGGAAAGCTAAAAAAACTTATAATTACATGATGAATTTCGAATAGGATAGGGAAAACTACTTTTGTGGATTTTAAATAAATCTTTCATGCATAATATAGACATAGAACTGGTTGAAATGACCCTGGATGTAATGAAATACGCAATTAACCGTATTACCAATACATCACCGGATATGGGACAACCTAAAAAAGAAGAAGAACTACGAAAAATCGTTGGGGATACCATTACGGCGGACGGGATCGGTGGAGAAAAGGCTTTTGAACTCTTTAAAGATGTTTTGGTAAAGGCAACGGTTCCCATTGATCATCCCAGGCATTTGGCCTTTGTGCCCGCAGCACCCACTAGAGCGGCCATAATGTTCGATTTGGTGACTTCCGCATCAAGTATCCATGGGGCTTATTGGATGGAAGGGGCCGGAGGTATTTTCTGTGAGAACGAAGCCATGAAATGGTTGGTTTCCTTGACCGGGCTACCCAAAGGGGCTTTTGGGGTATTTACCAGTGGTGGTACGGCCGCCAACCTTTCGGCAATGGTGACCGCACGGGAAAAATGGCGCAAACATCCCGGGAATATAAATAAAAGAGCCCTCGTAATCACTTCTTCCGGGGCACATTCATCAATAAAATCTATGGCCAAAGTAATCGATGCCGATATTGTTTTGGTAGAAACGGAAGACCTGATGACCAAGGAACTTTTAGAAGATAAAATTAAAAGTTTAAGTGCCGAGCAGCGAAAAAGACTTTTTTCCGTTGTTGCTACAGGAGGAACGACCAATGCCGGAATTATTGATGATCTATCCGGTATATCCGAAGTCTGTGAAAATGAAAATCTTTGGTTTCATGTAGATGCGGCATATGGTGGAGGAGCACTTGCGGCCAATACCGTCCGTCATCTGTTCAAAGGTATAGAAAAGGCGGATAGCATTACCATAGATCCCCATAAATGGCTGTTTTCCCCATACGATTGTGGCGCAGTTATTTATAAGGATCCCGAAGAAGCCAGGCAGGCCCATTCCCAAGAAGGTTCTTATCTAGAAATCTTCAAGGATGAAGGAGCGCATGGTTTTAACCCCTCGGATTACCAAATACAATTAACAAGAAGAATCAGGGGAATGCCTTTGTGGTTTTCATTGGCCATGTACGGTACCGATAAATATACATGGGCCGTTGAGAAGGGAATAGAACTTGCCAAATTGGCAGGGAAAATTATAAAGGAAAACCCAATCGTTGAATTGGTTAGAGAGCCTAGTTTATCCTGTGTATTGTTTAGGAGAAAAGGATGGGAGCCAAAAGATTATAGGGATTGGACCTATAGAAATCATCGCGAAGGATTTGCTCTTGTTACACCTACAAAATGGAAAAAAGAGACTGGTTATGAAACCATATCCAGATTTTGTTTTATAAATCCCGATACAACCGAACAGGATATCAATGCTATTTTAAAAACTATGGAATAGACGATTTGCAAAGAGGGAACACTCTTTGTGGATCAGCTATAATTATGGAACAAGAAATTCCCCGTTCCATTTATTTTTTTCATTTGAAAATCTGATCCGCACATGGTCGGTTTTTTTTAATTTGAGATATTCTATCTTAAAAGGTTGTATCTCTATCATGCAGAAATAATTTTTGTCGTTTAAATATGTGACATGATCAGGGTCGTTTATCGCATTTCCGGGTGCAATTGTTGTTGTGTAGTCTTTTCTGTTGTTCGGTTGAACTTCATGCCAGTATTTTTTTAACAGATTTTCATCGGCAATAATATGGGCTTTCCCTTCTATTTTTAATTGTAGTAATTTTTTAGGATGAAAAAATAAAAGGCTCACCTTATTATTTTCCTTGATATGCGTTATTTTTTTTGAACGCTTGTCCGTATAGAAGATAAGTTTTAGGTCTTTGGAAACATAACGGAGAACCACGGTCCTAAGTCTTGCCAAATTATCCATACCCGTTGTCGCCAACGTAAAATATCTAAAGGGATGCCCTTTTTCTACTACGGATTTCTGTAGTTCCTTATTCAGTTCTTGCCAAAAAACAGGGGTCATTTCAAGTGCTTTTCTATAAAATTATAAAAAAATATAATGAACAGGGTAGGGTTTTTGAGCCTTTAGTTGTTCTATAGGTAAATTGCTATGAAGAAGATTTAAGGTACTTCTTTAAATGATTCATGCTTAGGTTGGTTTTTGATTTTGATTAAAAAAGCTCGGGGTGGTTTCCGGGCTTTCTTTTTTTTTGAAAAAAAGTTATATCCTTTTGTAAGGAAAAGGAAAGTACTACGTCTTAATCATTGAATACAAATTGCTATGAAAAAGAATTATGGATATAATTCTTAAGATTGTATTCGTTTGGTTGGTTGAATGGAAAGCCCGGTTGATTCCCGGGCTTTTTTTTGGAATATATATTACGTTTTTCTTCGCTTCTAATTTTATTTCCGGATAAATATATTTGTAGGAATTAATTTAATAAACTAATTACCAGTGAAATGTGTTTTATTATTTAAATGAAAAAATAAAGCACTATTTTATTTCACCTTATAGTCCAATCGCATGGTAATGGATGCCGTTTTGTTTTTTGATGTGGTGTTATACGCTCCTCCCCAAGAATAATTTTCCCCGGAATTTTGACCGGTTATTTGAAATACGCCCATTTTGGCGGAAACCAGATTGCCTAATCCACTACCGGAATTTTCGGCGATTTTTTCTGCCCTGATTCTCGCATCTTCCGTTGCCTTGGATATCATTTCTATTTTTAGGTCCGCTAATTTTGTATAATAATATCTGGGAGGGGAAGAATTAAATTGGACCCCTTTATTTAAAAGTTCCGTTATTTCTCGCGATACTTCTTCTATCAACAGAACTTTTGGGGATTCTATTTTAACGGATTGGGTCAGTTGATATCCTCTGAAAGTGCTGCCCACGTAGTTTCCGTTTTCATATTTGTTATCCCTTAATTCGCTGGTCTGAACACTATTGAAGATAATATTGTTTTCCTGGATCCCTTTGGAAACCAGATATTTTTTCACAATATCCTTATCATTGTTCAATCGTTCAAAAGCAGACCGTAAAACAGTATTGTTCGTTGAAAATTGCCCTTCCCAGACAATAAGGTCGGAAGTGAAATTTTCATTTCCTAAGCCGGTAACCGAAATTATTTGAGCCGGGTTGGCTCTTTTTACATAGGCGTTTCCTAAAAAATAGGCCGCAATTACTATTGCCGTCCCAAAAATAATCGCTGTAACGTGCTTCATGGATTTTGTTTTTAAGCTAGATAATAAATATACCAAAAAGATACTTTTTCAGAACGGTCAAATTACTATTTTTGCCCATGCAAAATAACGTCCTTATTCTCGATTTCGGTTCACAGTACACACAACTCATCGCCAGAAGGGTTCGTGAACTGAATATTTTCTGTGAAATAAAACCATATAATAAACTTCCTGAAGATTTATCCGGCTATAAGGCGGTTATTCTGTCCGGATCGCCCTACTCGGTCAGGGCCGAAGATGCCCCTCAAGTGGACCTGTCCCAAATTCGGGGAAAGAAACCGCTGCTAGGGGTATGCTATGGAGCTCAATACTTGGCCTATTTTAATGGGGGAAATGTAGAGGCTTCCAATACCCGGGAATACGGCAGGGCCAACTTGTCTTATGTAAAGGCCGAGGAACCGTTTTTTGCCAATGTATCAAAAGGAAGTCAGGTGTGGATGAGTCATGCGGATACTATAAAGGCATTGCCGGACAATTCAGAATGTTTGGCCAGTACCCATGATGTGGAATATGCGGCCTATAAATTCAAGGACGAAGATACCTATTGTATCCAGTTTCATCCAGAGGTATATCACAGTACGGACGGGAAACAAATACTTGAGAACTTTTTAGTGGATATTGCCGGAGTAGGGCAGACCTGGACACCTAATGCCTTTGTAGAAACAACGGTAACCGACCTGAAAGGACAAATTGGTACGGAAAAGGTAATTCTGGGACTGTCGGGAGGGGTGGATTCTACGGTTGCCGCCGTTCTATTGCATAAGGCCATTGGTAAAAACCTGCATTGTATTTTTGTAAACAACGGTTTGTTGCGTAAAAACGAATTTTCCGATGTACTCCAGCAGTATGAGGGGATGGGACTAAATGTAAAAGGGGTGGATGCTTCGGCACGCTTTTTGGATGCTTTGGCCGGTGAGAGCGACCCCGAAAAGAAACGAAAAATAATCGGACGGGTATTTATTGAGGTGTTTGATGACGAAGCCCATAAAGTGGAAGATGCCAAATGGTTGGCACAGGGCACTATCTATCCGGATGTGATAGAATCGGTTTCCGCAACAGGGGGGCCATCGGCTACCATCAAAAGCCATCATAATGTAGGGGGATTGCCCGATTTTATGAAATTAAAGGTAATAGAACCCTTAAAAATGTTGTTTAAGGATGAGGTAAGAAGGGTAGGTGCCAGTATGGAGATAGATGATGAGCGCTTGGGAAGGCATCCTTTTCCGGGGCCAGGTCTGGCCATTCGTATTTTGGGGGACATTACCGCGGAAAAGGTGGCGATTTTGCAAGAGGTAGATGCCATATTTATTAATGGATTGCAGGAATGGGGACTTTATGATAAAGTTTGGCAGGCCGGGGCCATGCTTTTGCCCGTAAATAGTGTAGGGGTTATGGGAGATGAACGGACATATGAAAAATGCGTAGCTTTAAGAGCGGTAGAAAGTACGGATGGTATGACTGCGGATTGGGTGAATTTACCTTATGAATTTTTGCAGAAGACCTCCAATGACATTATCAATAAAGTAAGAGGGGTAAATAGGGTAGTCTATGACATTAGTTCCAAACCCCCGGCTACTATAGAATGGGAATAATTATGCAAAATAAATTTAAGACATCATTACTTGCAATAGCACTTCTGTTATTGGCATCCTCAAAGATTCTTGCCCAAAAATTCGATACCCATGCTGTAAAAGAAGGCGAAACCTTGGAGGGTATTGCCCAAAGATATGGGATAACCACGGCAAGCATTCTCCAATACAACAAGGAGATAAAAGCCGATGAGAAGCTTCGCGCCAACACCATTCTTGTAATTCCTGGAGAAGTCAAGACAATTAAATCCCCTGAAGATGAAGTGGCCAGTTTGATTAGGGGCATTATGCAGGATTCCGTCGTTAAACGTGAACCGGTCGGTTTTACGATACATAAAGTTAGAAAGAGGGAAACTTTATATGGTATTGCCAAACGTTATGCTATTACGGAGGAAGAGTTAAAGAAATTCAACAAGCAATTGTATGCATCCCAATTAAAGAAGAAAATGGAATTGCGCATTCCAAAATACAGGACCCCAAAACCCGAAGAGCATGTTTTGGACCCCAATAATTATGAAAAATATGTTGTGGCCCCAAAGGAAACCCGTTGGAGTATTGCCCATAAATATGGTATTACCATAGATAGCATGCTGATTTTGAACCCCGGTCTTTCTAAAACCAGTAATTATTTGGCAGAGGGATATGGATTGTTATTGCCTAAAATGCCCGGGAGCAGTGTTGAAAATCAGGAAACCCAATTGTATATCTCTTATACCGTGCCGCCAAAAATGAATTTCTATAGATTGGAAAAAGATTTTGGCGTTAAGTCCGGTGAAATCATCAGATTGAACCCTGAGATTACCGAAAGGGGCGGATTAAAAGAAGGAATGGTCATCCGTATTCCGGAAGTGAAAAGGGACCCGGGAGAAATCAATACGGAAAATTATATTTTTTATGAAGTAAAACCAAAGCAGACCGAATTCCGGTTGACCCGTAAGTTTGGAATATCATGGTCAGATTTGATCGAACTGAACCCGGATTTAAAAAATGGGCTCAAAGCCGGTATGGTGTTAAAATTGCCCAAGGACCAGGAAGGTGATTTTGAAGTTCGGAATTCGTTGGTGTTGGATAAAATCAACCTTTTGGACAGTATTAATGTTGAAAACAGACCAAAGGTACTGTTCTTATTGCCTTTTCGTTTAGATAGATTAAACCTTAACGATAAGGAAACGGTGACGAAGACCATAACAAATAGAAAGAGCCTCAAATATAGTTTGGGCCTTTATTCCGGTGCACTCGTAGCCCTGGACTCCATTAAGTCCCTGGGAATCTCGGTAGATGTAAAGACCTTGGACAACCAATTGGATCTGAACAAAACAAAACAAATCTTGCTACGAGAAAATATTTCTGATTACAACGTTATTTTTGGCCCTCCGGATTTACGGTCCCTAAAAGAAATCTCGGTACAAGCTGCCCAATATCGGGTTCCGGTAGTGGCCCCTGTACTCACCAATAGCGATATTAGTTTGGGGAACGTATTTTTCTCCTATACCAATGTGGAAGTGTTGCGTACACGCATGCTCGAATATGTCGAAAACCATATGACCGATCAAAACATTTTAGTAATTGCGGATGAGTCCAATAAGTCTGTAGAAGAAAAAATAGTGGAACGTTTTCCAAATGCCAAAGTGGTTTTGGTAAAGGAGGAGGACGAAAATATTGGCATCGATCGAGATAAATTGGCCAGCGTGTTATCCGAAGATGTGGAGAACTGGGTTTTTGTTGAATCCGATAATTTTAAACTCATCTCGAGCCTTGTGTCAATTTTAAATGCCTTTAATAATACATTATTGGATATTGAAGAGAGCAAGGAAAAAATTAAGCTACGAATGTTTACCACGGGAATGAACGATGGTTTTGAGAATGATGTCATTTCCAGCACCCATCTGTCCAACCTTAATTTCACTTACCCGTCTGTATTTAGGGAAGTACCTACGAACGCATTCGTAAAAAGATATAGAAAGCGTTTTGGTGATAGCCCGGATCGGTATGCCGTACGTGGATTTGATCTGGTGTATGACGTATTGTTAAAATTGGCCTATAAAAATGATTTGATCGGGGTTTCCAAATTTATGGGAGCTACCGAGTACAACGGAAATAAGTTTGATTATGAAAAAGATCCTATCTCCGGCTATTTCAATCAAGCATCCTATATTATGACCTATGAGGATATGCAAATTAAAGAATTAGAATAAATATGACTTCCAAAGTAACGTATAAGGGCGGATTAAGAACAACTTGCGAACATCTTAAATCAGGAGATACATTTATGACCGATGCACCTACGGACAATAATGGCCTGGGACAGGCCTTTTCGCCGACGGACACTGTAGCGACAGGTCTCGCCAGTTGCATGCTTACCATGATGGGTATAAAAGCCCGTGACCTAGAGGTAAACCTTGAAAATACTACAGCAGAGATCACCAAACATATGGCCGCTTCGCCACGGAGAATTTCCAAAATAGAAGTGAAGATTAATTTGCCTTCCAATGTTTCGGATAAACATCGCAAAATACTGGAAAATACGGCCAATACGTGTCCGGTGCATTATAGTCTACATCCCGATATAGAAAAGGAAATCGCTCTAAATTGGATATTATAAGGTCATTCCTGATCGTTGTTTTTTTGTTTCAGGGAAGTGCATTAAGTGTTTTTGGGCAAGAAGAGGTCCTTTGGAAAGCCGATAAAAGATTGTATTGGAAAGATTTCAAGGGAAAAGTGCCTATTGGAGCTTCGGCAGCTGCCGTTACGGCCAGTGGCATCAATTATCAATTTTCTGCCTACTATGAAAATAATGAGATGAAGGTAGATTATGAGGTGCAGGCATTTTTCTATCCCACCAAATCTTGGTACAGGCCAAAAATATGTAATGAAATTACTTTGGCCCACGAACGGTTGCATTTTGATATTACGGAGCTTTTTGCACGAAAAATGCGCATGGAAATGGCTAAAACCCAATTCGCCAAAAATAGTAAGGCTAAAGTCAAATCGCTGTATAAGAGCATATTGAAAGCGTTAAACGATTATCAAAATGAGTACGATATGGAAACCGATTTCTCTCGAAATCTGGAAAAGCAGAAAGCTTGGACAGCAAAAATTAAAAAAGCTCTAAATAATTAAAACCGTCCCTTTTAGGATAATTGGGTAGGATCGTTATACATCACAAATAGTTATTCCCTGTTTTAATGCTGAAATTTTGTCTTCCCAGGTAGGGATAAATTCTTGTGCAACATAACCTGTATACCTCGTATCTAAAATAGCTTTCATGATAGCCGGGTAATAAAGTTCCTGGGATTCGTCTATTTCATGGCGTCCGGGTACCCCTGCAGTATGATAATGCCCAAAGTAGGGGTGATGGTTTTGAATACTCCTAATAATATCGCCTTCCTGTATTTGCATGTGATAAATATCATAGAGCAATTTAAAATTATCGCTACCCAAGCGCTTGCAGAGTTCAATGCCCCAAAGGGAATTGTCGCACATATAATCGGGATGGTTCACTTGATTAAAAAGTTCCATTTGTAACACTACCCCGTGTTTTTCGGCCAGGGGTAATAGTTGACTTAGTCCGTTAACACAATTTTGTAGACCTATATCATCATTAATACCTCTGCGATTACCGCTAAAACAGATAAGGTTGGTGTAACCGGCTTCTGAGACCTTTGGAATCATTTCAATATAATTCTTTATTAATGTTTCATGATATTGGGGATCGTTCCAACCTTCCGTTAGACTTATTTCGGCACCATTGCACATGGCACAATGAATGTTGTATTTTTTTAGCAATGGCCATTCCTCGGGCCCCATAAGGTCAATAGCCCTAATATCCATATCGTTAAGGGTCTTTAGAAATTCTTCCAGGGGAATATGGTCATAACACCAATAACATACGCTATGGTTAATATTGTGCTTTAGTTTCATGAACTCTTCTTGTTTTTTGTACTTGAGTAGTTTTGTAAATCAATATGCCAAGAGGTACTGTGATAGATATTTCAGTAAAATATTTTCCTTTTATGGCACATTTTAAATTTTTCTAAAGATAAATTTTTTTAGTTTTAAAAATGGAAATAAGACCCGACAGGCAAAAATTAATTGAACTCGCACATTATAAAATGCCCTTTGGGAAATACAAGGGATATTATCTGGTAGACCTTCCCCAACCTTATTTGGTCTGGTTTCGCCAAAAAGGATTTCCCAAAGGCAAATTGGGGGATTTACTGGAATCCATGTTAGAAATAAAAATGAACGATCTGGAACCCCTGATTCGAAAAATACAAAAAGATTTTCCAGGGGAAACCCGATAATTTCATCGGGCAATTTGTACTTTTGTATCCCGTAACATAGAAACCCACATATGGCACAAACCAAATACATCTTCGTTACGGGCGGTGTAACTTCTTCATTAGGAAAAGGAATTATTGCAGCTTCCCTGGCAAAACTATTGCAGTCTAGAGGATATAAGACCACTATTCAAAAGTTAGATCCCTATATAAACGTAGATCCCGGAACTTTAAACCCGTACGAACACGGGGAATGCTATGTTACTGATGATGGTGCGGAAACGGATCTGGATTTAGGGCATTACGAGCGATTCTTAAATGTGAGGACCTCACAGGCCAACAATGTTACCACGGGGAGGATTTACCAAAGTGTCATTGAAAAAGAGCGCCGAGGCGAATTCTTGGGAAAGACCGTTCAAGTGGTTCCCCATATTACCAATGAGATAAAGGAGCGGGTGCAGTTATTGGGCAACAGTGGAGATTATGATATTGTGATTACCGAGATCGGAGGTACCGTTGGGGATATAGAATCTTTACCTTATATAGAAGCGGTAAGGCAGTTGTTATGGGATTTGGGGGATAACAACGCCATTGTGATCCATTTAACGTTGGTTCCTTTTTTATCGGCGGCGGGAGAACTAAAGACCAAGCCCACACAACATTCCGTAAAGACATTGATGGAAAGCGGAATTAAGGCCGATATCCTGGTCTGCAGGACAGAACATCAAATTTCGGACGAGATAAAAGACAAATTGGCACTTTTTTGCAATGTAAAGCGCGAAGCCATAGTGCAGAGTATTGATGCTTCTACCATCTATGATGTACCATTGTTGATGCAGGAAGAGGGGCTCGATACCGTTACCCTAAAAAAACTGGCCCTATTGGACAGTAAAGAACCGGATTTGACCCATTGGAAAGGGTTTTTGCAACGGCATAAGAACCCAAAGAACAAGGTGACCATTGGCTTGGTGGGCAAGTATGTTGAATTGCAGGATTCTTACAAGTCTATTTTAGAGGCCTTCATACATGCAGGGGCCGCTAATGAGGTGAAGGTAAAAGTACGTTCCGTACATTCCGAATATATAAATGAACAAAATTTTGAAAATAAACTAAAAGATCTGGACGGTATTTTAGTAGCTCCGGGCTTTGGTGAAAGAGGAATTGAAGGAAAAATAAAGGCCGTTCAACATGCACGTGAAAATAACATCCCCTTTTTAGGAATATGCCTGGGCATGCAAATGGCGGTAATTGAATATGCCAGAAATGTTTTAGGTCTAGAGGGTGCCAATTCCATAGAAATGGATGAGCGGACAACACATCCCGTCATCAGTTTAATGGAAGAGCAAAAATCCATAACCAATAAAGGCGGAACCATGCGTTTAGGTGCGTGGGATTGTACGTTAACGGACAAGAGCTTGGTTAAAGAAGTATATAACGGAACTCAAGAGATTTCTGAGCGTCACCGCCACCGTTATGAATTCAATAATGAATTTAAAGCGCAATTGGAAAAAGCGGGCTTGTTAACATCAGGTATCAATTCCAAGACCGGTCTTGTGGAAATAGTAGAACTAAAGGATCACCCTTGGTTTATAGGGGTGCAGTATCACCCGGAATATAAGAGTACGGTTGCCAATCCACACCCGTTGTTCGTAGGTTTTGTAAAGGCGGCTTTAATACGCAAAAAGGCACAAACTAATGCCAGTATGGCATAAACTCCACATTTGGGCATATATTTGCTCTCTAACGACCAAACTATTACCTTACGAATTAAGAGAATCTAGATGGAAGAAAAGAAGTTGGATGTAAATTCTATTATCGGTTTTGTGCTGATTTTTGGAATTCTCATCTTTATGTTTTATAACAATAGGCCTACACCGGAAGAACTGGAGGCAGAAAAAGCAAAACAAGAACAGGTAGCGACCGAGGCGGCCGAGAAAGCTATTGAAAAACCAGTTGTAACTAAGAGTCCTGCGATCAATTTGCAAGATTCCTTGGCAATGGCCAATTATAAGAGCCAGATCGGAGCGTTCGGATTTACGGCACCCACGGAAGGAGCCACTATTTTGGAAAACGATGTGTTGTTCCTTAAGATAAATAACAAAGGAGGACATATTATAGAGGCCAAAATGAAAAATTTTGTCACCTATGATTCCGTACCCGTGCATTTAATAAAGGATGGCAACGGTTCCTTTGGGTTGAACTTTGCTACTTCGGACAATAGGGTGCTCAATACCAAAGATCTGTTTTTTGAACCTTCTTTGACCAATGATAATGGCAATCAAGTATTATCACTAAAAGCAAGGACGTCGAATACCCAATATTTGGAATATCGATATGAAATGAAGCCTAATGAATATATGGTGGATTTTACCATTAGAAGCCAAGGATTGGATCAGGTGATCAGTGCGAACAAGCCGGTTACCTTGGATTGGAGACTTAAGGGAATAAGACATTCCAAAAGTATAAAGTATGAAAATAGGTACACACGTTTGACCTATAACCATGAGGACGATAAAATAAGCAAACTTTCCGAAGGAAGTGATGATGAGGAAACCGAAGAAGATATTAAATGGATATCCTATAGGCAGCACTTTTTTAGCACCATTCTAGCTACCGATGAACCCTTTAAAACAGGAGAACTTACCTCCAAAAATTTGGTAGAGGAGGAAAGTAGGATCTTTGGCTTTACCAAAGAGTATTCATCGACATTGCCATTGGAAATAAAAGGAGGGGAGTTGACCCAAAACCTGCATTGGTATTTTGGGCCTACGGATGTTGAAGTACTCTCGGAATACAAAGATTTGGGGCTGGCCGATTCCATACCTTTTGGTTGGGGTATTTTTGGTTGGATCAATAGATATGTATTCACACCCTTTTATTCGTTATTGAGTACGTATTTCCCATACGGTATAGCCATTGTTATCATGACCATATTGGTACGTTTGGCCATGTCTCCCGTAACCTATAAGTCCTATTTGTCCCAAGCTAAAATGAAGGTGTTGAAGCCGGAAATCACCGAATTGGGGGAAAAATACAAGGACAATGCCATGAAAAAGCAGCAGGAAACCATGAAACTATATGGTAAGGCCGGTGTGAGTCCTATGAGCGGTTGTGTACCGGCATTATTACAAATGCCCATTTTCTATGCACTCTTTATGTTCTTCCCAACATCCTTTGCATTGCGACAAAAGGCTTTTTTATGGGCGGACGACCTGTCATCGTACGATACCATTTTTGAGTGGACGACCAACATACCGTTGATAAGTACTTTTTACGGAAACCATGTGAGTTTGTTCCCTATTTTGGCCTCTATAGCGATTTTCTTTTATATGATGATGACCACCGGCCAGAATATGCCGCAACAACCGGGCATGCCCAATATGAAATTCATCATGTATTTGATGCCATTTATGATGTTGATTTTCTTTAACAATTATGCCAGTGGATTGAGTTTGTACTATTTTGTTTCCAACCTCATTACCATTGGAATCATGTTGGTGATCAAGAACGTTATTTTAGATAATGATAAGATTCATGCCCAAATACAGGAAAATAAAAAGAAACCTAAAAAGGAAAACAAGTTTCAACGTAAGATGCGGGAAATGATGGAGCAGGCAGAGGCACAGAAAAAGGCCGGCAGATAACCTTTCTGGAACGAATTATATACAAAAAGCCCCTGAATAATTCAGGGGCTTTTCCATTGATTGAGGTTGGGTTTGGAAAGATTTGGGGAGACGAAGATGCTTTATATTTCTTCTTTAAAAAAAACTTAGTTGTCAACGGGTTTAATTTGTATGCTAAAAGGAGCTTACCTGTTGTTAGACCTCTAAAAAAACCTTTCCCGTTCATATTTTCGGTAAGTTCAGCATTGACATCCCATTGACATCCGAATAGGGTCTATCCTTGATTTGCCCCGGCAGTTTAAAATATAAAAGTATAGGGGAGGGTAATTTCATATTAAAATGGATGGTCTATCCCTTGGCATGTAATTTTGTATTTTTGTATCCACTTAATGTGAGTTATGAAAAAAGTTGTTATTGGACTTTCTGGTGGAGTGGATTCCAGTGTTGCCGCATATTTGTTAAAAGAACAGGGATATGAGGTAATCGGTCTTTTTATGAAGAATTGGCATGATGAATCCGTGCTGATTTCCGAAGAATGCCCTTGGTTGGAAGACAGTAACGATGCCCTTATCGTAGCGGAAAAATTGGGAATCCCTTTTCAAACGGTGGATTTAAGTGTAGAATACAAGGAAAGGATTGTAGACTATATGTTTCGTGAGTATGAAATGGGCCGTACTCCTAATCCGGACGTACTTTGTAATAGGGAAATAAAGTTTGATGTGTTCTTAAAGATCGCATTGGAACTTGGTGCCGATTTTGTGGCTACCGGTCACTATTGTCGAAAAGGAACCACACTTCATTCCGATAATACGAAAACCTACCAGTTATTAGCGGGCAAGGATAATAATAAGGATCAATCCTATTTTCTTTGTCAATTATCGCAGGAGCAGTTATCAAGAACATTATTTCCCATAGGGGAACTTACCAAACCGCAAGTACGGCAAATAGCTGCCCATATGGATTTGATCACGGCGGATAAAAAAGATTCCCAGGGCCTGTGTTTTATCGGTAAGGTCCGGTTACCCGAATTTTTACAGCAGCAATTGAAGCCCAAGACCGGAAAAATTATAGAAGTTCCTGATTCTGTGGAGCATTACAAAAAGGAGGTACCCGAATTTTTTACCAAGGAGGAAGAACTTGCCTTTTATGCTGAAAAACCATTGTACCATATAGAAGACGGAAAAATAGTGGGGGAGCACCAAGGGGCGCATTATTTCACCAAAGGACAGCGTAAAGGCCTGAATGTCGGGGGGACCAAAGAACCCTTATTTGTGATCGAGACCGATGTGGAGAACAATGTAATCTATACGGGGCAGGGTAAATCACATCCCGGTCTTTACAGGCGTACCTTATTCGTTAAAGAGGAAGAAATTCATTGGATTCGCCCGGATTTAAAATTAAATACGGATCAAACGTTGGATGTTGCCGCCAGGATCAGATATAGGCAAAACCTTCAGGAAGCAACCTTGTATAAGATTGAAAATGGTATTTATGTGGATTTTAAAGAAGAACAATCTGCCATTACCGAAGGTCAGTTCGTGGCCTGGTATCTTGATGATGAGCTTATTGGATCGGGAGTAATCAGTTAGTATCATGCAAAATAGGATCACTTCCCTTTTTAACATTGATTATCCTATAGTTCAGGCCGGTATGATCTGGGCCAGTGGCTGGCGACTTGCCGCCGCCGTATCCAATTCGGGGGGATTGGGAATTATAGGGGCGGGATCCATGTATCCGGAAGTGTTGAGGGAGCACATTCAAAAATGTAAAAAAGCCACGGACAAACCCTTTGGTGTGAATGTTCCTCTGCTCTATCCCCAGATCGATAAGCTCATGCATGTCATCGTAGAGGAAGGTATTAAAATCGTATTTACATCCGCCGGAAATCCCAATACCTGGACTCCTTTTTTTAAGGGGAACGGCATTATTACCGTTCATGTGGTCAGTAGCGTCAAATTTGCCATAAAAGCCCAAGCCGCAGGAGTAGATGCCATAGTTGCCGAAGGTTTTGAAGCCGGGGGGCATAACGGCAGGGATGAGACTACCACTTTGGTATTGATACCCGCTGTAAAAGAAAAAATTACCGTTCCCGTAATAGCTGCCGGAGGCATATCTTCCGGAAAATCCATGTTGGCCGCCATGGTTTTGGGTGCGGACGGGGTACAGATAGGGAGCCGTTTTGTAGCAAGTGAAGAAGCATCTTCACATCTTAATTTTAAACAAAGGGTTATAGCTGCGGGCGAAGGTGATACCCAGCTCACCTTAAAGGAATTGACTCCCGTGCGATTGCTTAAAAATAAATTTTATAACGATGTACAACAGGCATATGCCAATTGTGCATCACCAGGGGATTTAAAAAAATTACTGGGCAGGGCAAGGGCCAAAAAGGGAATGTTCGAAGGGGATATGGAAGAAGGGGAACTGGAAATAGGTCAAGTTTCAGCCCTGATCCATAAAATCCAGCCTGCCGAACAGATTATCGATGAAATAATGAAAGAATTTCTACTCACTCAAAAGAGTACCGCCCTATTTACTTACTAGGTCCCTTTTTCTTTTTTTAAACTACTTAAATATTCCACTAAATCACGTAACTCCCTCTTACTGATCATGCGCCCCATAGGTGGCATTGAAGAAACTGAATTTTCCCTTTTCTTGATTCTTCCCAATGGAACTTCCATAGGCTCTGCTTCGGAGGTACGAAGCAATATGCGACTCTTATTTTCCTTTATAGGTACGCCTCTTACCTGTTGGCCATCGGTTAATGTAAGGGTAACGGTTCCATAACCGGGTGCCAATCGGGCACTGGGTTCTATGAGTGATTCCAGAATCTGTTCCCTTGTTAATGTATTGCCGATATTGTCCAGGGCCGGACCCACTTCACCACCAGATCCCCCCACGGCATGGCATCGTACACATTGGGCGGTAGGATTGTTACCAAAAACATCTCGGCCATTTGCCCAATTGCCACCGTAAAGCGTTTCTTGATAGGAATCAGTTGTATACCCTACTTTTTTTAATCTGTCCAATTGAGTTATAAGCAGGCTATCCTGAGTATCTTCCACTGCCTCCATCAAGTCAAGGATTACCCTTTGATCCATCTCCTTTTTGGATGCTTTCTGAATAAGCTTGGATAAAATAGTACTGCTCTTTTCTATTGTCAAATTACCCAGAACACTCAATATTTCCTGCTGTTCCCCTTTTGAGCCTTGGGTAAAGATGGGATCGACCAGATCAGGTAGGCTTTCTTTTGATAGGTCGAGTTTGGTCAAAAGTCCGATTGCCGTTCTACGTACTTTTTCTTTAGGGTCTTGCATACCTTTGGCCATAACCTGTTCCATCTGGTCATAATTGAGATTGCCCAGTGTCTTTAGAATGGCGGCCCTAACTTTTGGCGACTTATGTTCCATAAATATCCTGTGAAGTTCCTTATTGTGGTCGGTAATCCCTAAGTTTCCTATAGCCTTTGCCGTTTCTATTATAATTTCAGGATGTCGGCTTTCTAAAAACCCTGGAATATCTGTTTTGACCTTTCGCTTTAAAATACTGTTATCCCTAGCGATCTCTCCACGATAACGCCCATCTACCCTATCCAAAACAGAGGGGTTGCTCCAGGTTCCCAAAGCTGCCAATGCCTCGCTTCTCAAATGATTGGGTAACGTTTCCCGTTTTGCGAACTGTATAAGGAATTCCAATTCTCTTTCCGAACCTACCCTTAGTGCGGCATTTATGGCTCTCCGCAATAGAGGTTCCGATGAAAATTGATCTTCGTTCAATATAGCGGCCAAGGCAGGTAGCGCCCCCTCAATAGACCAATCGTCATTAATGGCCCTTGCCGCTTCGGTAACAATATATTCGTCCTTATCGTGTAAAAATTTAGAGACTCCGGGATGTCGTAATTTTCTAAGCACAAGAACTGCGGCCAAACGTAGGCTTTTATGGTCGTTGTTCACCAGATTTAGTAAAGGATCCGCTTCACCTATTCGAGACAATGCCAATACTGCAGCATGTCTTAAATAATGGTCTTTATCCGCATTGTCGGCGATCATTTTCAATAAGGGTGCGATCGCTCCTTTGTGTTCAATGCGCCCCAAAGCCTGAGCGGCATAAAACTTTACACGGTCGTTCCGGTGTCCTAGTAATTCAATATACTTCTTAGCTGAATCTTCATACTTTAAATCGCCTAGAACCTTTGTGGCCTGTACTATTATTTCCGGGTCTTCATCATCCAATAGGTCAATCAAAACTTTTGCCTTATTCTTATCGTTTGCCGCTATCTGTCCTATTCCCCATATGGCATGGATGCGGGCAAATTGATTTTCCTCTGTTACAATGGCTTTTTTAAGTGCCCTATAGCCCCAAAACGTCCGTTTTGCCAATTCAAATTGTGCTTTTTTACGAATCCGCATATCCGGATAGCCAAGCAGCTTGACCAGGGTCTCGGTATCCTCTTCCCCATAGTCATGTACCATTAGTTTCTGGGTTGTAGCGCGTTCTTCGACCAAATCGTTTTCAGCTTCGGTTACATCCAATTTCCAAACTTTGCCATAGTTTTTTGCCTCCCAACCACTGATCCAATCCGCTATGTACAAAGCTCCGTCGGGACCAAACTCGATTCCCGTGGGAAGAACACCACTTAAAATATCCTGTTCCGTGTTCAACTCAAAAGAAGCTCCTTTGTGTTTTAAATCGAAAGCCCAAATATGTGAACCATTGGGGCCTCCGACAAATTCTACCAAGAAAAACTTATCCTTCCATTTTGCCCCTAAAGCCGTTCCCGGATTATAGGTCATTCCCGTAGGGCCATTGTGAAAATTGGTGATGGGAGGAATAATATAAGCGGCCTGTCCCTCCCATCTGGGTATGTATAGTTTTTCATCCATCCAGACATTATATCCATTGTTGTTAGAATCTGTGTATTTGCCATATTGCCAATTGGCCCTCCATCCGGCATCCGAACCTTCTACAATGTGCACCAATCGTTCGCTTTCGCCTTTGTGGTCCCCGTCGTTATCGGAAGAAATAATGTTTCCATAGGCATCAAAAACAAATTCGTGGGTATTTCTAAGGCCATGTGCGAAGACCTCAAAGTTGCTCCCATCGGGATTACTGCGGACGATTACACCTTGGTTGGGATATTTAAAATTTTCACCCGTTGCTGTTGTAATATTGGCCCCAATGTCCCCGATGCCCCAATAAATTTTGCCATCAGGACCTTCAATGGCACCGGACATGCCATGGCCTCCAAACCCGATGTGTACACCAAAACCGGAAGCTATGCTCGTTTTTTCATCCAGGATTTGATCTTCATTGGTATCCCTTAATCTATACATATCCGGTCCAATACCTAAGAACACATCTTTTTTTCTGACAAGCAGGGCACCCGCAACATCATTTACCTCATTGTTAAAGTCATTTAATATCCGGGTCGAGATATCGGCCAGTCCATCTTGATCTTGATCTTCCAACATCCATATTTCATCTTTTTCAACGGCCAAATCCTTCCAGTCGTGGACAGCGTCCTTATTCAAATCTTCCAACCAATTGTTTTGTTCACTTAATTCCGGAGCAAAGGTCTTATGCAAAAAAGCCCTTCGTTCTTCCACGGATTGCAGTGCTATGGAAGATGTCATCCAATCCCTATGCCCGCGAATGTCAAACTCCGAGTTTTTTTGTCGGTTAGAACGGGTGAGGTAAATTTTACCATAATCGTCAATATCCATTGCAATGGGATCGGGAGCAAGAGAGTCCGAGGCCCATAAACTTAGCTCTAGTCCTTTTGCCATTATGGCGGTAATACTTTTTCTGGCCAACTCCGCCTTTTCTTTTATGGTTACGGAGTCTTCATAAATCACGATGGGAGTTTCCTTTGGTTTTTTATTTTGGCAAGATGTAAAAAGACATATATAAAGAAGGAAAAGTGATTTAAACAAATGACGACTGAAATTCATTTTCGGAAGCTTAATTTTAAGCTTTCAAAATTAAGGAAATCCAAGGGATTCAAGGCGTATGAAAAAAAACGAAAGGATTCTAAAATACATATCCTTATTTTGGCCGGTTTGGGTTCAAGATACTATAAATCTACTATAGATTTTTTTGTATTATTCTGTTAATCAGTAATTTATTTATACCTGGAATTTAAAAATCCATTGGCTTTATGTAGCTTATTGTTCTTGTAATCCGTGAATTTTTATGATCCGGGTTTTCTGTTAATCTATAGTTAAAATTAATCCTTTGCCCATGTTTTTGTCTTTTTCACATCTCTATTATAAAACTCAAAAAAATTAAACGAGTTCATGGTATATTTGCGGAAAGCCAATTTAAAAATGAACAAGACATTTAAATATTGTTCCGTATGGATCGGACTCCTGTTTTTAATAAACGTGAATGGCCTGACCGCCCAAAAGACGGATTCCTTGGAAGGGCAGTGGAATTTGACCATTTTCCAAGAAGGGAAGGAATTGCCTGGCTGGTTGGAAATTAACCATTCAGGTGTCAGTACACTTACTGGTAGGTTTACATATGCCTTTGGAAGTGCAAGGCCTATTGCCGAAGTGAAAAAATATGGGGATACCTTCTATTTTTCCATTCCACCGCAATGGGAACCGGGCGCGTCCAATATGGAATTTGAAGGAAAAATGTTAGGAAACGAACTTAAGGGTACTATGATCTATGCCGATGGCAATACATACCAATGGAGTGCAAAAAGATCTCCTGAACTTTCGTATACGGAGCGTCCGAAATGGGGAAGGACAAAGACGCTTTTCAATGCCAAAAATTTAATGGGTTGGAGAACGAATAGAGAAAACCAATGGCAAGTGATCGACGGAATTTTAACAAGTTCCAAGCCTGGGGTAAATCTTATAACGGAAGAGGAGTTTATGGATTTTAAACTGCATGCGGAGTTTAGATATCCGGAAGGGAGCAATAGCGGACTTTACCTTAGGGGGAGATATGAGGTTCAAATAGCCGATAACAAAGGATCGGAACCTTCCCCAATTTTGTTTGGTGGTATCTATGGGCTGCTTACTCCAAATGAAATGGTCGCCAAAAAAGCAGGTGAATGGCAAACGTACGATATTACCTTGATCGGAAGACGTGTTACCGTTGTTGCCAATGGGAAAACCATTATTTCCGAGCAGAATATCCCTGGAATGACCGGTGGTGCTTTAAATAATGACGAAGCTGCTCCGGGTCCAATTATGATTCAGGGTGATCATGGACCCGTCGAGTTCCGTAAATTGGAGATAACGCCTATTTCCGAAAGATAGGATTGAGTTTAAAAATTATGGAAAACCTTTATTTAAAGGTTTTCCATATGGTTATTTCTAATTTCTGTAATTATTTCCTTGACCCTGCCCACTTCATCCGTATTTGCATAGGTTTCTATGGGTTCATGGGTCAAACCAAAACCTGCCAATCGTGCCGATTCCCCTTCGTTCTTACTAATCTGGATGATTCCAATTTCTTTAATTCGGCCTTAACCCTTTTTCCCATTAAAATATTGTCCGTATAAACTTTGTGATAATCGATTTTCATCAAATAATATGTATTCTAAAAAGATATATTGAGGGTATCAATTTGTGATGTTAATCGGTTATTTCTATCGTTTTTTTCTTGGTTGCGCTATCTATGGCCGCTTGTAGAATTTGCATGGTGATCATATTATTTTCCAGGCTATAGGGGTCAAAGGAATCCAAGATCAAACTCCCGTTTACAACCGAAGCAAAAACCGAAAAAGGATCATCGAATGGTTTTTCCCTTTCGGAAAATTTCATTCGTTCTTCTGTATAATTGCTATAACCTTCTGAAATTCGTAAGGTCAGGTTATTTTTATCCTCGGCATATATGGCACCTTTTTCACCGTAAATTTCCATATCCTTTCGGCCTATGGGCCAGTTCCATGATGGTTCTAAAATGGCCATGGACGATTCATAGGTGAGTATAATAGTGGCATCGTCATCTACCTTTGGATTGTTTTCTGGCTGGAGCTGTTGTGTAACGGCCGTTACAGTTTTTGGTCTTTCCCCATTTAAGATCCAAGTCATAAGGTTGGCCCCGTAGCAACCAAAATCCATTATAGCTCCCCCGCCATTAAGAACGGGATCCGTAAGCCATTCTAAAAATTCCGGGTTTACCCCAATTTTTTTTGGGCCTTTATGACCATCCCGTACAATAACTTTTCTCAAGTCGCCTATAACACCTTCCGTAAGTAACTTTTTTGCCCTTTCATTGGTGGGATACCAGGATGTCTCATAATTTGTGAGTAAATGAATGTTGTGTTTTTTCGCCAGGGAGGCCATCTTTTTAGCATGTTCCAAACTAACGGCCAATGGTTTTTCTACCATGACATGAATGCCTTTTGGCGCACAGGTTTCCACTATATTTAAGTGATCGTATATCGTTCCGAAGGCGGCGACCGCTTCGGGCCGGGTTTGGGAGATCATGGTATCCATTGTATCAAAGACCATATCTATATTAAAATTATACTGTTGAGCATAACGTTGCGCCAATTCCTTGTTCGGTTCCACAACGCCCACCAGATCGATATCGCCCATATCTTGCCGACTTAAAATCCAATGAACATGGGAATGGGTCAGCCCTATAACACCGAGTTTTACTTTCTTCTCTTGTGCATAACTTTGGAACATCAATAAAATAAGCAAAACGGGAATCGTTATTTTTATATGGGCTGTTTTGTGCCTATAAGATGTTTCAACTAGATCCATAATGGGATATTTTTTTTAAATATAGAAAACTGCCTGTGAAAATTGTGCGTTGACCCATATTTAAAATGGAACAAAAACCACTAAGAGTGATTGAATGCCAAAAAATAGGATAAATGGAATGACCAGATAACCAACAATATCCCTGGCCTGTAACTTGACACCTATACCCATAATAGGAAAAACAATGAGCAAATAAAAGGGTTGCAGTAAGTTGCTTAGACTTTCCCCGTAAGCAATGGACATGGCCGCACGGGCCACCATTTTGGTCGTTTCCAAAGGAGATATATGGGCCTCTAGGGCCAAATTTTGAACGGCCTGTACAACACTTGGCCCGATTACGGCAAATTCCCCACCTGCGGAGGGAATGGCAAAATTGATCAGTCCGCCCGATAAATAGGCGAAGAAAGGAAAAGTTTGTAGCGTAGCTACCTCACTTATTTTATTGCCTATAAGTTCTCCTAATCCTGTTGAGAGCATTATTCCCATAATGCCGGCATAAAATGGAAATTGAAATAAAATACCGGATATATTTTGACTGGCCCTTTTCATGGAAATACTGTATCGCAAAGGTGTCACATGAAGAAAGAGGCCCAACATCATAAAAATAAAGATCATAATATTGAAATTGAGGTCAAAACCGCGAGTAATAAAATGATAACCGATATAAACGAAACCTACAATGGCTATGCTCATTTGAAGCCAAGCCGCATTGTTGAGCATGTCCGACAAAGCACGATATGGTAATTTATAGGAATTGGCCTCTTCTTTTACCGTTTTTTCTTCCGTGACCTTTTTGTTGACCAAAAGATCATGCAACTCCTTTCCTTTTGCCTTTGGGGCCAATACTATAAAAAGGAAGGGGCCTAAAAGAAGAAATACGGTAATCATGGTAACGTTTAAAAAGCTTCCTAAGGTCAATGCTGTTGGAATGACATCGGCAAGTATTTTTTCTTCGATCAAAAAATTATTGGGCGTATTCAGCAATAACGAAATGGAACTTGAGGCACCACTTACCCAGCCATTCATCGAAAAATAGACACAGGCGATCAGAAAGGGATAGTTGACACCTTTAATGTGCAATGCCAGGGCCCTGGCCAAAATAGCGACGACAACGATCATCCCAAAACTGACAAGCGATAAGGCCCCTCCGATCAAAACTACCCAGAAATAGACCTGTTTAGGGGTTTTTATATATTTTGAAACATAATCTATGCCTTTTTCGACCGGTGCCGATTGTGCAATACTGTAGGCCGTGACTATAATCAGGGCAATCTGCATTCCAAAAGTGAGCAATGACCAAAAGCCCCCATACCAGCCGGCAACAATTTCCATGAATCCCGTTGCTGTTATAAAGAAGGCGCATGCACCGGTAATGATGGTCAATAATAAAGCGAACACATAAGCACTGGGCATGTATTTAACAAAAATATCCGCAAATTTTTGACCTAAACGTATAATCATATGTAAGTGCTATAAAATAGCCATGGAAAAATAGACAATTAATTATACTTTTTGATTAAAAAGGATTTTAATTGCCTTTGCCGAACAGGACAATGGGCAATATCTGCATTTCAATTATGCATTAGTAAGAGTCGTTAAACCTCGATTGTTCTAATATTGGGAACGTTCAACGAAAAAAGAAAGCATATAAAGATTCTTGGTGTAGTTTTAAGACCGATTAAACCCCGATATAGCATGAAAAACATAACAGCGTCCATATTTTTCTTCCTATTTTATGTTTTTGGAACTGTACAGGGTGTTGAAAATGCGGCAAAACATGTAGGTGCCTGGAGCCGTTGGCGGATATGCCGCCCATAAAATATTTAACGGACAACGGGGATGGACCTGGGCCGGAGCGGTCGGGAGCAGCCTTGTTGCGGGCCTTGTCAAAGAGACCGACCGATCAAGGAACGGTGAATGGCAGACAGACGATGTGCTGTACACCACCTTGGGAGGAATTATTTCCGGTCTGACTGTGGATTTGTTGTTAAAGAACAACAAAAGGAGAGGAAGCCGCCGACGTGGAAAAAACTGTGGTTGTTTGATCGTATATTATCCCAGTACCAATTTTGGGGCTTTTATGGGTTTTGCCGAAAATGGCTCATGGGACCTGGGGACGGCTATGCAGGCATCCTATCTTATGGACAGAGGTTTATAGTAATCCCCTTGCCTTTATCTCCAGATATTTATTGATAGCGTTAATGGTGAGTTCTTCCGGTCTGGTAAGTATGGTTTGAATACCATAATTCTGAAGTTCCTTTTGCATTAATTTTTTCTCCAATGAAAATTTTTCCGCAATGGTCTTATGATATATGGCCTGAAGATTTTCGGCATCGGAGGAAATAAGAGTTTCCAGTTCCGAATTTTCAAAGAATATGACAACAAGTACATGTTTTTTTGAGAGTGCCAATAAAAAGGGCAGCTGTCTTTTTAAAGCGGATATATGCTCAAAATTAGTGTAGAACAGCAATAAACTTCTATGGTTGATCTTGCGTTTGATATGACCGTATAATATGCCAAAATCGGAATCCGTGAATTCCGTGTCAATATTGTAGAGTTGTTCCAGAATGGTATTTAGGTGTGTCGGTTTTTGGGCCGCGGGAACAAAGGTCCCTATATTTTTGGAAAAGCCGATCAACCCTGTTTTATCGTTTCTTTTTAAGGCTACATTGGAAAATGCCAAGGTACTGTTTATGGCGTAATCTAGAAGCTTAAGCCCGTTAAAGGGCATTTTCATTACCCGACCTGTATCAATGATCGAATAGACGGGTTGTGATTTTTCATCCTGATATTGATTCACCATTAACTGATGCCGTTTTGCGGTAGCTTTCCAATTTATGGTGCGGATGTCATCTCCCCGAACATAATCCTTTATTTGCTCAAACTCCTGGGTATGGCCTATTCTTCGGATTTTCTTCAATCCTACGTCGGATATCCGATTACTTATGGCCAAAAAATCATATTGTTGCATTTGTACAATGGATGGATATACGGGTACCATCCGGTCTTTTTGAAAAGTGAACCGTCTTTTAACGATCCGCAAAGGGGAGGACGCATAAATGTTGAGGTTGCCAAAAACATATTCTCCCCTGTCCACGGGTCTCACATTATATTCAAATGTTGCCTCATTTCCTTTAATCAGTATAGTTTTATATTCAAAATCGCGCTTTTGAAACTGAACGGGCAATTCATCAATAACGGAAATCCAGGTTTTAAACGGATATTCGGTCTTAAAATTAACGGTTACGGGATTCAGGTCACTGTTGGATAGTTTTTTCGGAAGCAATCTGTCCGCCCCTATCCCTTTTGCGGTGCCATAGAGCAAAAAAATGTCAAAAAGGAAGAGACCTATCAATACCAATGTCAATAACCAAGCAATAGGATATAGGCTCTTAAACCCATAGGAAAGTATAAAACAAGCCGAGAGTATCGCCAAATATTTGAAGAAGGTATGATGTATGTAAAAAGATTTTAGAAATTGCATTTAGCGTGGAATTTCAACACTTTCGGTTATCATTTGAACGACGCTTTCCGCCGTCATTCCTTCCATTTCTCGCTCCGGGGTTAGTATAACCCTGTGGTTTAGCACGGGTACCAAGGCTTTTTTTACATCTTCGGGAATTACAAAATCCCTTCCGTTGATGGCCGCAAAGGCCTTGGCCGAATTTAAAGCGGCAATAGAGGCCCTGGGAGAACCTCCCAGGTATAAATGAGGATGATTACGTGTTTTTCCGATGATATCCGCAATGTACTTGAAGATTTTTTCTTCTACTACCACTTTCTGGATTTGTGCTTTGAAGGTTGCCAAAGCCTTAGGTTTCAAGATATCCTTGATTTCCGTTTGCGGTAGTTTTCCCTTTCGTTCATGATGCGTTTTTAAAACGAGAATTTCCTCGTCTAGAGATGGGTAATCTACTTTTATCTTAAAAAGGAATCGGTCCAATTGGGCTTCCGGTAATGCGTAGGTCCCTTCCTGTTCAATAGGGTTTTGCGTGGCCAAGACCATAAATGGGGTTTCCATGGTATATGTTGTGCCGTCTACGGTTGCCTGGCGTTCCTCCATGGTTTCAAAAAGTGCCGCCTGTGTTTTGGCGGGCGCACGGTTTATTTCATCGATTAAAATGATATTGGAGAAAATAGGACCTTTTTTGAATTCAAATTCCGTGGATTTTACATTGAATATGGAGGTGCCCAAAATATCACTGGGCATTAGGTCCGGGGTGAACTGTATTCTGCTGAAATCGGTTTTTAGGGTTTTGGCAAAAAGTTTGGCGGTGATGGTCTTTGCTATGCCCGGAACACCCTCAATAAGCACATGGCCATCTATCAATAGGGAAACGATCAGTAATTCTATAAATTTTTCCTGGCCTATGATGACCTTGGCCAATTCGGATTTGATGTCGTCTACGGCCTTTTGCAGGTTTTCCAAGGGTATGCGATTGTCAAATTTTAGGTCATTGATATTTTCTTCATTATGCTCCATGGGATCCGGATTTAAATTTTTGTATTAAGGTGTTCAATTTTATGAGTTCGGCATCGGACACTTGTGGTTTGTTCCTGATTTCTTCCATGAACAGGAAAAAAAATCGTATCCATTGGTAAGAATGTCCACTTCGGGAAGCCAGGTTCTTATATAAGTCGTCCTTTTTTGTAATGGTTCCCAAATAATAGGTAGAGCGAATTTCATCCAAAAAATAATTGATCCGATGTTCCGCAATATTCTTTTGATCTCCCTTTTCAAAATACATATCCGAAATTGTTCTCGTAAATGCAAGTGTCCGATTTTTTAATGGCATTACTACAGGTACGGCCCGTTGTTTTCTTTTTCCTTCGGACAGAATATAAATGAACGCACCGATGAGGACGATGTAATAGGCCCATTTTAATTCTTTGGTGTTTAAAAAAATGTATAGGGGCGATGTATAAAAGGATTTCCCGCTTTTGTAGTGATTGTCTACATAAACAGGCCCTGTGTCTTTTAGGTAGGAGAGAAGCCCCGTAGTGTATTCCCTGTTGTTTTCTTTTAATATAAAATAGTTGGTAAAGGCTTCTGGAAAGGTAGATAATATAAGTTGGCCTTTTCCAAACGATTGCCGAACGGTAGTGCAATTTTCCCGATCGTGGAGCTCGGCATTTTCGCTAGCGGTTCTTACGGTTCCCAAAACGGTCGTTCTTAACGTATCCAAACTACTGAAAAAGGAAGTGTACGTATTTTTACCAAAAACAACGGAATCCGAAGTCTTTAAGTTCGGATTGACCAATTGGTGCCATTGTTTTTGGCCGACCTCAAACCCTCCGTAAACATTTCTGGTTTCTAATTTTAAAGTGTCCATTAATTTTTCCTCAAAACTTCTGGAAGCCATAAAAAGGGTATTGCCTTTGGAGGTCCAGTTCAAGAGTTCCTCCAGTTCGGTTTTTTCAAAGGTTAGCTTATCATTTATAAATAGATAGGTGCCTTTTATACTATCTTTTTTGCTTAAGAATTCAAAAGGAGGGGTATGCACTTGCTGTATTTGTCCTGGTAATAGTTTTGGTAAGAATGAATTAAGAACATAGGTCCCGTAGGGAATTTTATGGGTTGCTACATAAGACCTGAACCAGTTTATTTTTTTTGGTTGGTTGTATTGCAAAAGCATGAGTATCCCTATGGCCACTATGGTAATAACAACATATACCATGGATTTCTTACGCATGTGGCAACAGGTTTTGCAAGGATTTAAAAGAAGATTCTACTTTTATATAGTTGCCTTCGTCAATGGGGAAATCCCCGTACCAAATATAATCGTACAATCGGGTAATCGTTACAAAAGAAGTTTTTAGTTCTTTGTTCTTGATTTCTTTGATATAATCATCGTTCGTTTTCTGAAGCTGCCAGTCTATCAATTCTTTTTTGCTCATTAATTGTAGCATATACAGATAATAATAGCGTACGGCCAGGCGATAGTTTTTATTGGACAATGCTTTGGAAATCAACTCCTGAATGTCCTCATTTTTGATGATATGCTCCTCATCCGATAATGTTACGGCAGATGAGTTTTTTTGGGCATGAACAATGGCTCTTGCGTTTACGTTCAAGAAAAACTTTATTAGGATAAAAAGTAAAATAACGACCAATACATAAGGAAGAATTTGCAAGAAAGTATGGAAGGCACCGGCAGCTCGTTCAACACCAAAAAGCCACTCAAAAACCCTGAGAAAAATATTACCTATCCAATTTTTAAAGGCGATCCACCATTCGGGGACCTCATTCTTGGCAACTTCATAATCGAACTTCGGATCTTCTTTGAATAGGTCCAACTCCCCATCTTCAATACTGAGTTTATGAAGTACGATAGTATCATATTTTAGATGGAGCGAATCTTTTTGTCCCCGAACAAGAATAGTATTACAGATAAGGAAAAGTATGATACAAAGGTGTTTCGGCATATTAATTTTCCGGTGTTTGTCCTAAACTTTCAATGCGCTCATAGGTTCCAGTAAAGTTCTTTTTTTCGTTCAGGTTAAAATAGATAAAGACCCCTGCGATAACACTTATCAGATTCAAAAGAAACTGCCCTATTGTTGCTATAATGTTCAATAGAATATAGATAGGGTCCTTAAAGACATTCAGCATATTTTCGGCATCCATTGCCCCAGAGAAAATTCCCATTTTCATCCATTGGTAGATGGCCGTTGGTATAGCAAATGCATAGGTTGCGATTACCACAATGATCCCTACCACAAAAAAAGTGGCAAAAGTCATCCACCATTCATCCTTAACGAGCTTAAAAGTATAGCCATAAGCATCCGAAGCTCCCATTCTGTTGAATACCAATACACTAAATGAAAGTGCCAATGGCACATAAAGATAGACGCCCGGAAGAATACAGAGCATAAGCCCTATTCCAATGGATAGTCCCGCCATGATACCCAGACCTATAAAACTCCAAAAACTGGCATATACTTCTTTTTTGATCGTTTCAAAATCGGTGATTCCGTTACCATTGGCATAGGATTTTATATAGTGCAATACCGTAGATTGAGACATGGTATAAACCGCTACCATAGATAACAAATAAATCAGGGCGATAAGAAAAGTTACGGCTATGTTGTCCGCTTCATTTCCGTTACCAAGAAATATGCCACTGAAAGCACTGCCCGCATAATACATATAAAGCACGAGCGAAAGAATCATAACCATTAAAAATGGGCCTACTACCTTAAAATAGGTAGTGAAAAATGGTTTATACTCTTGCCTTAAAAAAGCAAAGGTGTCCGAAAGTATTTCTCCTAATTCCCGTTGCTTTTTAAATATTACGTAATCGGTTTTCATGTATGTTCAAGTTTTTATTCAGTTGGTATGGATATATAATGTAATAAAATAAAATCAAGGCCAATGACCCAAGGATAATGATGAGCGCCAACCAGTCCGGCATTTCGGTGTGCCGTGTTACAAAACCTTCCAGAAATCCGGCAATAATAAAAAAAGGAACGGTACTTATCATAATTTTAAGTCCGTTTTTTACTCCTCTTTTAAAAGATTCCAATCGTGTGTATGTTCCGGGGAAAAGCATTCCGTTCGCCAAAACCAGGCCTGCACAACCCGCGATAATGATTACGGAAATTTCAATAGTACCATGGATCCATATCGTTCGGACAGACTCCCAAAGCAATCCCTTTTCGTAAAAAAAATATTGAAAACTCCCGAGCATGATACCGTTTTGCAACATGACCATCAAAGTGCCTATGCCCAGCATAATACCGTACACGAAAGCCATAAGGGCAACACGGATATTGTTTATGGTGATTCCCAGGAACATATTAAATTCGCCCATTTTCTTATATACGGCCATGGGATCGCCATTTTCTATATTGTCCAGGGTCATATTCACATAGGCATCCCCTAAAATGGAACGCACAAAATTACCTTCATTGGCTGCGGAATAGGCTCCCACGAAGGAGAAGAACAAGAACACCAAAAAGGCGATGAGCAATTCCCTATGGTGATGGGCGAACATATGGGGAAACTCGGTTTTCCAAAAACCAATGATCCTGTTTTTTGGTTCCCGTTTGGTCCTGTATATTTTTTGATGTGCCTGAGACGCTAACGAATTCAGATAAAATGCTGTATTACTGGAAGGGTAGAAGGTCTTGGCATAGCTGAGGTGGTCCGTAATTTCAATATAAAGGTCGGACAATACATCCGGTGCCAAATTCGTTTTGTTAGCCAATGCATTTTCAAAAGTAGACCATTTGTCCTTATTTTGCTTTACAAAGGCAGCCTCGCGCATGAACTGATAGGGTTTATACCAAAGAAACAAAACAATGGAACAATTTCAAATAGAAACGGCTCAAAATATAAGTATAGACCAAAATACGGCCCATTTGGGAGATCGTATGCTGGCCTATATAATAGACACCTTGATCATTGTTATTTATTATGTACTTATGTTTTGGTTCTTACTGGCCTTGGATATGGAACCTGGCGATCAGTGGGCCATATATATGTTAATGGGCCTTCCCGCTTTTTTGTATTATGTGCTTATGGAAACTTTTATGGATGGCAAGACCATAGGAAAAAACCTGATGCAAATCCGGGTGGTTAAATTGGATGGTACCAAACCTAGTTTTGCCAGTTTCTTTGTGAGATGGATACTTCGTATATTGGATATTTCATTGAGTTCGGGAGGTATAGCCGTTTTTACCATTTTAATACGGGGAAAAGGACAACGAATCGGTGATATAGCGGCCGGTACTACTGTAATTAGCGAGAAAAAAAGAATTTTCTTAAAGGATACGCTCTTGAGGGAGCTTCCAGAAACGTATAGCCCTAAATTTCCTCAGGTGACCGTTTTTAAGGATAGCGAAATGCAGACGATTAAAGAGCTTTATGATAATGCAAAGCAAAATGGCAATCATAATATTGTCCTTTCCCTAAGCGAACGAATAAAAAAAGTAACCGATATTGTTACGGATTTAAAACCGATCGATTTTGTAGATGTGGTGATCAAGGACTATAATTACTATACGCAGCAACCGTAGCTTATGTTTTATCTGGTGATAGATATTTTGGGAACCGTTGCTTTTGCCATATCGGGCGTGTTGGTGGCCATGGAAAAGAAACTGGATGTATTCGGTGTTTTTATCATTGCCTTTGTAACCGCTGTAGGTGGTGGCACCTTACGGGATTTGTTGATTGGAAACACCCCTGTAGGTTGGATGAAAGCACCTATCTATATAT
This sequence comes from Maribacter spongiae, assembly GCF_047345125.1. Lineage (NCBI taxonomy): Bacteria > Pseudomonadati > Bacteroidota > Flavobacteriia > Flavobacteriales > Flavobacteriaceae > Maribacter > Maribacter spongiae. The sequence continues at coordinate 75,495 of NZ_JBLFEQ010000008.1, forward strand.
TTACCATTTTGATTACCGTAATAGTTGCCATTCTGTTTGTACACCAATTAAAACATTTTAGAAAATCCCTGTTTTTATTTGACACCATTGGGATCGGTCTATATACCATGATCGGTATAGAAAAAGGATTACTTGCTGAACTTACACCGATTATATGCATTGCCTTGGGAACCATGACGGCAAGTTTTGGGGGTGTTATCCGGGATATCCTATGCAATGAAATTCCGGTAATCTTCCGAAAGGAAATCTATGCGACGGTGTGCATTTTGGGAGGAATTATCTATTTTGTTTTGATTCAGTTTCCTATAGATGGAACCATAGCCTATATTGCTGGAATCCTTTCCATTATTGCCATGCGTTTATTGGCCGTGAAATTTAAAATTTCACTACCGAATATTTATAGGAGTTAGTCGATAATTGATTTTTTTTAAATACCGGGTTCATTCCAATAAAGAGCATTTCTTAGTGCTAAATGATATTTTATATTGATCTCCAGACCCATATTGCACGACGTTACGTGACTCTATCTCCCGATTAACGACTCCTTTTTCCGGTAAGGTGTTTTTGGGCGGGGTGCCGTTAATCGAGTGGATTTTACACTTAATCCGAGCTTTTGCCCGATAACGAGAATCGGGTGCCCTTCACCGATCCACGACCCCTTGAAATACGCTTGCGCAAGTTATAATAGTGTAACAAACGCAAGTCATGAAAACAATAGCCACCATCATCTTCACCATCTTCATCGGGATCGCCGCACAGGCACAGTCCACCACTGCCGAAGTCAAGGTCGAGACTATTGGGATGACCATCGTTACCGAGACCGCTTACGGGTTGGATACGGAGACCAAGGCCGAGGTTGCCAGGTTGTACAAGTTCAAGAACGCCAGGGTAAAGAAGGCCCTTTCCTTCACTACCAAAAGGAACAAGGCCAAAATGGCTTAATTCATTAGAACTCTTTAATTACTCAATAACTTCCGCTTTTTCAATATAAATATTCTGTGATGGCCAATCTCCTTTGTCAACAGGTCGGTTATTGATCTTATCAACAATATCCATCCCTTGTATTACTCTTCCAAAGGGTGTGTAATCTCCATCCAGGTGATAAGAGCCTGGTTTGGTCACTACAATAAAGAATTCATATGGGGAGGCCAACATATGCGGATTGTTGATCTCACTACTGGGCATGGATACCGTACCCCTGTGGTGTTTATATCCTTTTCGGGTATCCGGGGGAAGCAGGTAACGACCTATCTCCCGTCTTTTCCTTGCAGTTTTCTTATCGTCCGAATTGCCCCCCTGGATAATGAAGTTCTTGACCACTCTATGAAATTGTGTATAATCAAAATAACCTTTACGTGCCAGATAAATAAAATTGGACTTGTGATAGGGGACGTTATCGTAAAGGGCTATGGTAAAACTACCCAAATTGGTCGTTATTTTTACCTTATCCGCTTTCAGCGTTTTATGATAATCAAAAAAGAAATCTATAGCGTTGTCTTCCGTAAGTATAAATTTCTCTTCTTTCTTTGATGATGAAATAGGATCTTTGTCTATGACCAGATCTTTTTGGATCTCTTTTTGACTTTTTGTTGTTTCTGATTTGTTCGGATTATCTTTGCAGGCCCAGTATGGGATTGAACATAGTAATAACAGTGACCATAATTTAAGCAGACGCATGGATTTCGAAATTTTTGAGCAACGAATTTCAAAAATAAAAGATCTGCCCCTTCCGGGCGAAGCTTCACATTATAAAATGGCTCCGGAAATACGTGTCAAGGAACTTTTGAAAGCCAGGTCACAAAAGAAAATCCCCAGAAGGGCCGCTGTGCTGGCCTTATTTTATCCAGATAGACAAAGACGGACCCATCTTTTGTTCATATTGCGAAAAACCTATGAAGGGGTGCATTCCGATCAGGTAGCCTTTCCGGGAGGTAAAACAGAGGAGGAAGATGAAAGCCTGGCAAGGACCGCCCTAAGGGAAACCCATGAAGAAGTGGGCGTTCATCCCAATGATGTTACTTTGATACGGGAAATTTCGGAAGTATATATTCCGCCCAGTAATTTTGAGGTATCCCCTTTTATCGGTCTATATAAGGAACCCCGGCCCTTTGTCCGTCAGGAATCCGAGGTAGCCGAACTTTTAGAGGTTTCTTTGACCGATTTTCTTTCGGACACAAATATTGTTACCAAAAGATTGAGTACTTCCTATGCAAAGGAAATCGATGTACCTGCTTTTAAATTAAACGGTTACATTGTTTGGGGGGCCACGGCCATGATGATGAACGAGATTAAGGTCCTGTTGAATCAAGTGTTGTAAACCTTATTTACTATTTTAGCATTTATGGGATTGTTTAAAAAGAACCCTTTTGGGCATAATCTTTTTCTGAAAAAATGGTTGATACGCATTTTGGCGATGATGTCACATCAACGTTATAAGCGATTCAACAAATTGGAAATAGAAGGATCGGATATTATTCGGAACCTTCCGGATAACAATGTACTTTTTGTGAGTAATCATCAAACTTATTTTGCCGATGTAGTGGCCATGTTCCATGTTTTTAATGCGAGTTTGAGCGGGCGTGAGGATTCCATCAAAAATTTAGGGTACATCTGGCAGCCTAAATTGAATATGTATTATATAGCGGCTGCCGAGACCATGAAAAAAAGCCTTCTGACCAAAATATTGGCCTATGCCGGATCCATAAGTGTTGAACGTACCTGGCGATCAGAAGGTAAAGAGGTCAACAGGCAGGTTAAAATGAGCGATATTACCAATATAGGGACCGCTTTGGACGATGGTTGGGTCATTACATTCCCACAAGGGACTACAACACCGTGGAAACCCCTTAGAAAGGGTACGGCACACATTATCAAAAAATATAAGCCCCTTGTAGTACCTGTGGTCATTGATGGTTTTAGGCGTTCTTTTGATAAAAAAGGGTTGCGTGTCAAGAAAAAGGGCATCCTACAGTCTATGGTCATCAAGGAGCCCTTGGAAATAGATTATGACGAGGAATCCACGGTATCCATTATAGAGAAGTTGGAATATGCCATTGAGCAGCACCCTTCCTTTTTAAGGGTTATATCCAAGAAAGACCTATTGGCCTATGAGGAGGAGAATAAGAAGCGAAAATGGTAGCTTACTTAAATTTCAAGCTGTTTTAGTTCGCTGTAATTCTTCTTCAATTTTCTGAGCAACAGGCCGTATAATAAAAAGTAGATTCCGCCCATAAACAAGGTAAGCAGCACCCCAAAAACACCTATGGCCAACATTAATGTGAATTTGAGTTTTTCTGGCGAAATAGTTTCAAGCTTACCGGTGAACTCCGGGAAAGCACCTGCGATATCGTTACTGAGAAATATTCCTATGACCATCATTAATACGGTCACCATAATCATGGACAAGGAAAAAATTATGTAGTGTTTTACGGTCTTTCTGGTCTTGATGATTTTTTGCATCAGGCTTTTGGAATCGTCCAAAACGGATATTTCCTTAAATCGTTTATAAAACTGAAATATAAAATAGATGGCGACACCATAAGTGAGTATAGATGCTATAAAGAGATAATTGGAAATGCCTATGTTTTTATATACCTCCATACCCTCCCGCATAGAAGGCAATAAATAGAGTAAGTGTGGTAATGTAAACTCCAAAATACTGATAACCAATATCCAACGTACTATGGAAGATGATTTTTTCCAGATCATCTTGTGAATATCCGAATAGGATAATTTGGGCAGTTCTGTACTTTTTTTCTGCCAGTCCCTCTTTAATAATTCCAGTTCATCCGTCATAACCTCAAGGATTCAAAATGGTTCTTAATTTTGTCTTTATACGGTTCATTTTCACTCGGGCATTCACCTCGGTAATACCCAGGGTTTCCGAAATTTCGGTATAGCTTTTATCTTCCAAGTACATAAAGACGAGTGCTTTGTCTATATCACCCAGCTGTTTTACCGCCTTATACATCAATTTTAATTGTTGCTCTTCCGTTTCATCATATTCGTCGGCCTTTATTTTAAAAATTACCGATTCATAATTTTGTGTATCGATTCGTCGCTTGGATTTTCGATACAGCGTAATGGCCGTGTTCAAGGCTACCCTATACATCCAGGTGCTAAATTTGGCCTCGCCCCTAAACTTGGGATAGGCCTTCCATAGCTGGATCGTTATTTCCTGGAACAGGTCATTATGGGAATCACGGTCGTTTGTATATAAGGTGCACACCTTGTGGACAATATTCTGATTGTCCTGAAGTTCCGTCACAAATTGATGTTCCAGTTCTTTATTCACTGTTGGTTGGTTGTTCTTACGGAATAAGTAGTTTATTGATCTCTTTTGTTACAGCTTGGGCAAGGTTATTTTTAGGACGTGTGAATTTATTTGATTCATTAAATATGCCGATTTGGTTTCCGTAATCAAGTATAGGCTTTTCATTTGAAACATTCCACGGAACTGGTTTATAAATGTACTAAAAACCATATATCCTTTTCAATTGGGAAGTGATTGATTAATTTTACGGGATAGATATAGACTATGAACATACCACGCTCTAGCCATCCTAGAATCGTTATTATTGGTGGTGGCTTTGGAGGAATTTCCTTGGCTAAAAAACTCGGTAAAAGAGAGGTACAGGTAGTGCTGTTGGACAAAAATAACTACCATACGTTCCAGCCGCTTTTATATCAGGTATCCACGGGAGGCTTAGAGCCGGATTCCATTGCTTATCCCTTAAGAAAAGTATTGATCGGTTATGACAACTTCTTTTTTAGATTAGCGGAGGTAACCGAAATTCTACCTGAAAAGAAGACGTTACATACCACTATAGGGGAACTTACCTATGATTACTTGGTGATAGCAACGGGTTCCAAGACCAATTTTTTTGGCAATACGGAATTGCAGGAACATGCCATGGCCATGAAATCCATACCACAATCATTGAACCTGAGAAGTCTGATCTTGGAAAACTTTGAGCAGGCGTTATTAACGGACGACTATCACGAAAGGGAAGCGTTAATGAACTTTGTGATTGTTGGGGGAGGGCCTACAGGAGTGGAGCTCGCCGGGGCATTGGCCGAGATTAAAAAAGGAATATTACCTAAGGATTACCCTGATCTGGATACAAGGCGTGCGCAAATTAATTTGGTACAGGGCGGAGATCGGTTATTGGATGCCATGAGCGAACAGGCTTCCAAAAAAGCGGCCGATTTTTTGGAAAAACTTGGGGTACAGGTATGGAAAAACGTGCGTGTTACCGGTTACGATGGTAAAACAGTGACCACCCAAAACGACTTATCATTTAATACGGCGACCTTGGTTTGGGCCGCAGGCGTCATGGGGGCCACCATCAAAGGACTGGAGGCCAAAAAACTAATTGCTGCGGGAAACAGATTAAACGTTAATGAATTTAATCAAGTTGATGGGCATCCCGAGATTTTTGCGATAGGCGACATCGCCTGTATGCAAAACAGGGAATATCCAATGGGACATCCCATGATGGCACAACCTGCCATTCAACAGGGAAGGAACGTTGGCGAAAATTTAATTCGTTTACTGGCGAATAAACCACTTAAACCCTTTATTTACAGGGATAAGGGCAGTATGGCCACAGTAGGACGAAACAAGGCTGTCTGTGATTTAAAACAAATTAGGTTTCAAGGTGTTTTTGCCTGGTTTGTATGGATGTTCGTACACTTATTCTTTTTGATAGGGTTTCGCAACAGGGTCGTGGTCTTTGTGAACTGGGTCTATAATTACATTCGTTTTGATCGTGAAGCCCGGTTGATAATCCGTCCATATAAAAGGGATTACGATCAGTTTAAGAATTAGTGTTTATCTTGTTCAATAGCGTCTTGTTGGGTAGAACTTTGTTCAGCAGGGTCCAGTTTAGGAGTTTCGGTCCTTCTTGGATGGTAATTTTGAAGTACGTCCGCTAAATGGGTACGGTCTACGTGCATATACACCTCTGTGGTGGTGATGCTTTCATGGCCCAGCATTTGCTGGATCGCCCGGAGGTCGGCCTTATTTTCCAATAAATGGGTGGCAAAAGAATGTCTGAACGTATGCGGGCTTATATTTTTGTTCAGCTTTATTTTTTCCGAAAGGTTTTTTACAATGGTAAATATCATGGCCCGCGTAAGCTGTTTTCCCCTTCGGTTTAAAAAAAGGATATCTTGAAACCCTTGCTGAATATTTTGATGTACCCGAACTTCATACCGGTAGATATCGATATATTTTTTATTGACTTTGCTAATAGGTACAAAACGTTGCTTATCACCTTTGCCCGTAACTTTTATAAAATCCTCATCAAAATAGAGGTCGGATATCCGTAAGCCGATCAATTCCGAGACCCTAAGGCCACAGCCATATAAGGTCTCCAACATGGCCCTGTTGCGTTCCCCTTCGGCCTTGCCCAAATCTATAGCATCGATTAATTTATTTATTTCCTTAAATGTAAGTGTATCGGGCAATTTTCTTCCAATTTTTGGGGATTCTATCAGATCCAGGGGATTATCGGCCCTATAATCCTCAAAGACCAGATAGTTGAAGAAACTTTTTAAGCCCGAAATAATACGTGCCTGCGATCTGGGGTTTACGATCTTTGCCGTCTCGTAAATAAACCGTTGAACGGTATCCTTATCAATTTTGGTCGGGGATTCCACAATATGGCACGCTTCTAAAAAACGGGTCAGTTTCTCCACGTCCAAAATGTAGTTTTTAATGGAGTTTTGAGTCAGGCCACGCTCTAATTTTAGATAGTGCCCATAATCCGCTATGGCCTGTTTCCAATTCATGCTATAAATATAGTGCCTTTTGTACGCTATAACATTATACAGAGGTTTAACAACATATTTTGGATCGATCACAACTTAAATTATCCAATGGGGATAGAGATAGTAAATTTGTGTCTTAATCAACCAAACTATTTTAATATATGAAAGTATTTTTGACAGTATGGGCATGCATTGCTACTTCTTTTTTGGTGCAAGCACAAGTAGATCGTACAAATTTTAGGGCCGGTGTAAATGCCGGTTTGGTCATTGGGGATTTTTCCGAAGCCTATAGCCTTTCTTTAGGATTGGATATTTATCAACATTGGGGCGTTTCAAGGGAATTGGACGTGGGCCTTACCACTGGTTTTTCCAATGCTTTTGGGGAGAAACAGAGCGTATCTGCCGGAGGTGTTGTCGTGGAGACGGAATTTGATAATGTTCAGTTCATACCCGTGGGCGGTTCTATACGGGTTTACCCCACTTCTGGTTTTAAATTTGGAGGTGATGTTGGTTATGCCGTGGGAATCAATAAGGGAAACCAGGGAAGTTTGTATTATAGACCTTCTATAGGTGTGGATTTGAACGGGGGAAGTTCAGAATTGAACATTTCCTATTTTGCCGTGAACGACGATGTTGTTTTTTCAACGGTATTGGTAGGATTCTTGATTCTTTTTTAGAACGGGTATCTATTATAGAACGAACATTTTTTTCTTGCCCTTTTTAGGGTATAAAACATAAGGTGAGGAAGCGGTAATCTATGGTTGCCGCTCTTTTTTTGAGGCAAAATTATTAGTACTTTTATCCGCATGCGAATTATCATAATAAATGGCCCCAATCTTAATTTATTGGGAAAACGTGAACCTGAGGTTTACGGAAGCAAGACCTTTGAAACCTATTTTGCCGAACTGCAATTGCGGTTCAAGGAAATTACCCTGGAATATTTCCAGTCCAATATAGAGGGTGAACTGATTGGTAAAATTCAGGAAACGGGATTCTCATACGATGGTATCGTGTTAAATGCCGCTGCATATACGCATACTTCGGTAGGAATAGGGGATGCCGTAAAAGGAATTGAAACGCCCGTAGTGGAAGTCCATATATCCAATACGCACAAAAGAGAGGATTTTAGGCATGTTTCCTATATCTCGTCAGGTGCCAAAGGAGTTATCCTGGGGTTTGGCCTTCAAAGTTATGACCTGGCCATAGCGAGTTTTTTATAAGCTTCCATTGATTCGGTCCCGGTCTTACGTCTAAAAGGATTCTTTCTTTCGTACATAGTATAAACCCCCGGAGTTATGCTAAAATTCCCTTTTATTCTTATAACTGCCATACTACTGCTTTTTTGCTCTTGCAATTCGGATAGTAATGTGGTACCGACACCTGTTCCGGATGACAGTTTAGACCTTATCAATGCATTTCCCAACCTCGGTTTTTCAAGGCCCTTGGATTTTCAGAGTCCATCCGATGGAACCGATCGGGCATTTGTGGTGGAACAGGGTGGAAGTATAAGGGTATTTCAAAATGAAGCCTCCGTATCCGAAGTTTCGGAGTTTTTAAATATTGGGGATAGAATCGTTAGTTCGGATGAATTGGGCCTTTTAGGTCTTGCCTTTCATCCCGATTATGAAAACAATGGTTTTTTCTTTGTTACCTATACACCTTCGGAAAACTTAGCCGTTGTCTCACGGTTTAAAGTTTCGGATACAGATGTCAATATGGCGGATCCAGGTAGTGAAACCGTCTTAATGCGGATTCCCCAACCCTTTACCAATCATAATGGGGGGCAGTTGGCCTTTGGGCCGGACGGCTATTTGTACATAGCCTCTGGAGATGGAGGTTCGGGAGGTGATCCGGATGGAAACGCTCAGAATTTAGGGAATCTGTTGGGGAAAATATTACGGATAGATATAGATAACACCGATGATGGATTGGAATATGCTGTTCCAAATGACAACCCTTTTATAAATACCGCAAATGCAAGAGGTGAGATCTATGCATATGGTCTGCGCAATCCCTGGAGGTTTAGTTTTGATGTACAGACCAATAACATCTGGGCAGGTGACGTGGGCCAAAATAAATTAGAAGAAATAGATATTATAGAGAAAGGAGGGAATTACGGTTGGAATATTTTGGAGGGTACATCCTGTTTTGGTTCCGATTCCTGTGATAGTTCCGGTACAATAGCCCCCGTATTTGAGTATGGGCATGAGGCCAATGATAGATCCGTGACCGGGGGACATGTATATAGGGGAACCCTAGTGCCCTCTTTAAAAGGGCTTTATATTTATGGCGATTTTATTTCCGGTCGTATATGGGCCTTGACCACAGATTTGAACAATACGTTAGACAACCAATTGTTGTTGGATACCAACATAAATATCTCCTCATTCGGCACCGATAATAACAATGAGATATACATCTGCGGTTTTGATGGAAAAATCTACAGGTTTGAAGAAATTAGTAACTAAACCGGTTCTCGAAGGTATTTTTTCTCCACATAAAAAGTAGCGAATGGCAAAAGGGAGGCTATTCCAAAAATAATGAACCGTTTCATGCCCCACTTTTTATACAGGCACAATAGCAGGGCCAGTAGTACAAACAATATAAAAAGGGCACCGTGAATATAACCTACAGTTTTATTGGGGCCTGTTATTCCGGCCAAATATTTTAAGGGCATGGTTATCCCAAATAGGGCCAAATAAGAAATTCCTTCTAAAATGGCAATTATCCTAAAAAGTATCAACATTCTTTTTAAGCTTATAGGTTGATGGGTCTATGAACGAATTTATACTGCGGATAAATCCGTCTGATCATAAACAAATAAATATTTTATAGATGAATTACCTCATCATAGGCATCTGCCACGGCCTCCATTACAGCTTCGCTCATGGTAGGGTGCGGGTGTACCGCTTTTAAGACCTCATGGCCCGTGGTTTCCAGCTTACGTGCCAAAACGGCTTCTGCGATCATATCCGTTACACCGGCACCGATCATATGGCAACCTAACCATTCACCATATTTGGCATCGAAAATCACCTTTACAAATCCGTCCGAGGCACCGGAAGCTTTTGCTTTTCCACTGGCCGAGAAAGGAAATTTACCTACTTTGATATCCATACCTTTTTCCTTGGCCTGTTTTTCCGTTAATCCTACGGAAGCTATTTCGGGAGAGCAATAAGTACATCCGGGAATGTTTCCGTAGTCCAATGGCTCAACGTGCATTCCCGCAATCTTTTCCACACATAAGATTCCCTCCGCGGAAGCTACGTGGGCCAATGCGGGTCCCTGTGTAACATCGCCAATGGCATAATACCCCGGGATATTGGTCTGATAGTAATCATTGACCAAAACTTTGTCCCTGTCGGTAGCGATCCCAACATCTTCCAAGCCTATGTTTTCAATATTCGTCTTTATCCCAACTGCGGACAATACCATATCCGCTTCCAAAATTTGTTCTCCTTTGGATGTTTTTACCGTTGCCTTTACGCCTTCACCGGAAGTATCAACGGCAGTAACCTCCGCAGAGGTCATTATCTTTACCCCTGATTTCTTAAAACTGTGTTCCAATTGTTTGGAAACCTCTTCATCTTCTACCGGAACGATATTGGGAAGGTATTCTACAACGGTAACCTCCGTTCCCATGGCATTATAGAAATAGGCAAACTCTATGCCAATGGCACCACTGCCCACTACGATCAATTTCTTGGGCTGTTTGTCCAGGCTCATTGCCTCACGATACCCGATTATTTTTTTGCCGTCCTGTGGCAGACTGGGAAGCTCACGACTCCGTGCACCTGTCGCAATGATAATATGCTCCGCACCGTACACGGCCTCTGAACCGTCTTCCGCCTTTACGGAAACTTTTTTCCCCGATTTTAAGGTTCCATAACCTTTAATGACTTCGATTTTGTTCTTTTTCATCAAAAATTGAACTCCCTTGCTCATACCATTGGCAACACCACGGCTTCTTTTAACAACGGCATCAAAATCTTTGTCCACGCCATCCGCAATTAATCCGTAATCACCGGCATGTTGTAAATATTCAAAAACCTGGGCAGATTTTAATAGCGCTTTTGTAGGGATACATCCCCAATTCAAACAAACACCACCTAGACTTTCCTTTTCAACGACAGCCGTTTTTAATCCGAGTTGTGACGCCCTTATAGCGGTAACATATCCTCCTGGTCCGCTACCCAAAACAATAACATCAAAAGTACCCATATCTTTAGTTTTATGAATTTTAGTAAAGTTGCCTTAAAGCCGTGCAAAAATACAAAACCAAAGGATAAAGGCAATGTTAGAAAAGGAATTTTAAAAAGGGCCCGAAGGCTATTTCTTAATTGCATAATTCCCTACGGTCGTTGATTTTGTCAAAAATAAAACCGGATGCCCGCCAACATTAGTGGGCATCCGGTTTTTTATAAGGAATTTTGAATATTATTTAGAAGCAGGGATAAAATTCAGCGCTACCCCGTTGATGCAATGCCGCTTTCGAGTCGGAGCGGGACCATCATTAAAAACATGTCCCAAATGTCCCCCGCAGGTAGCACAATGCTCTTCTGTACGGGCATAACCTATTTTGTAATCCACATCATAGGCTACGTTCCCTTCTATTTCCTGATAAAAGCTGGGCCATCCGGTTCCGGAATCAAATTTTGTGCTGCTTTTAAAAAGCGGGGTTGCACAAGCTGCACAGACATAGGTGCCTTCTTTTTTATTGTCCAGGAGTTCACTGGTAAAGGCGTTCTCCGTTGCCGCTTTTCGCAATACATAAAATTGTGCATCGGTCAGTTCCTTTTTCCATTCCTCTTCTGTTTTTTGGATCGGGAACTCTTTTTTTGTTTTCATGGTAACATCCGAGGCCATTTCCTTTTTCTGTGTTGTTCCCTTACAACTGGTGAACAGTACCAAAAGCACAGTTAGAGCTTTTAAATTCATAGTTTTCATTTTCTTTTTTTGACGAAATTTTTAAACCAACCTTTCAAAAATATTTCACATGCTCTATTTTTTGGATACGAGACCCGTTAAAAACCAATTCCGTAAATTTTAAGGGTTTATGGAATTGGTTTTAGTAGCAAGGGTCTAATCCAACCTTATTTTTTGAATGTCCTTTTCGGAAATACCAAACCTACCCATTACCGCATGAATATTTGAAGTGTCCAATTTACCCGTTTGCAGTGCTTCCGCAGGTAGAACGGCTATTCTAAATACTTGATTGTCCGTATCGCCCGGCAGTAACGTGCTTAAATCGAAGTCGGACTCCAAAAATATATTTACGTCCAGGAACGTATGGTCAAAATTATATTGCAATAACCCTTGATCCAAAATACGGGTTTGTGGCAATAATCGCCAAATATCCACGGCTTCCCCATTGGAATCTTCGGTTTGGTCCCATAACAGGTATACGAGGACCACATCAGTTTCAAAAACCTCTATGGTCTGGGGGAATTCATATAAAATGCTGTATTCATTGGTTGCATCAAATGTACCTTCTATATCAATGACCGTACCCGTTATATTAACACCATCTTCACCATCTATACCGTCTCTTCCATCAAGACTTTCGCACGAGATAAAGAGTAGGGTCAAAAAGGCACCTAGTAAAACGCTTATTTTTTTCATAATGTATAATTTTTTTGGTTCAAGAGAATCTAAATTTCAATTACCTTTTCAAAAAGCGTTCCATTTTTGGTGGTTTAACATTTAAATCGGAAATTATATCAAATTATAAAGTAAAATAATGAACACAAAGTAGTTAATCCAAAGTTGATTAGATTTGCCGCTTAATACTAGAATATATGTCCAAAATAATTTCGCATTCCTTGTTTACCGATTTTGATATCGATCTTTTTAAAGGAGGTAAGCATTATCGGCTCTATAATAAATTAGGTTCGCACCCTATTGAGTTGGAGGGACAACAAGGTACTTATTTTGCGGTATGGGCGCCATCCGCCAAATCTGTTTCCGTAGTGGGCGATTTTAACTTTTGGAATGAAAACGAGCATAAACTTAATGTGAGGTGGGATTCCAGCGGCATCTGGGAAGGGTTTATCCCCAATATAGGTCAAGGAGAAAAATACAAGTATAAGATACAGTCCCATAATAGTGATATATGGACGGAAAAGGCAGATCCCTTTGCCCGTTTGTGCGAACACCCTCCTAAGACCGCATCGGTCATTTGGTCGGCGGACTATGAATGGAAGGATGGGGATTGGATGGGATACCGAAAAGAGAAGAACGGATTGGACAGGCCCTATTCTGTCTATGAAGTGCATTTGGGATCCTGGAAACGGGATGAGGACAATAATTTTCTTTCCTATAAACAATTGGCCAAAGACCTGGTATCCTATGTAAAGGAAATGGGCTATACCCATGTGGAGTTCATGCCCGTTATGGAATATCCCTATGACCCTTCCTGGGGATACCAGCTAACAGGTTATTTTGCACCTACCTCAAGATTTGGAACACCGGAAGAGTTTAAATTATTGGTAGATGCATTTCACCAAAACGATATAGGGGTTATTCTGGATTGGGTCCCTTCCCATTTTCCCGAAGATGCCCATGGCCTTGGATTTTTTGATGGCTCCCATTTGTACGAACACCCGGATCGGAGAAAGGGATACCATCCCGATTGGAAAAGTCTGATTTTCAATTACGGACGAAACGAGGTGCGTGCGTTTCTCATAAGCAATGCCCTTTTTTGGTTGGAGCAATATCATGTGGACGGGCTTCGGGTAGATGCGGTAGCCTCTATGCTCTATTTGGATTATTCCCGGGAAGATGGGGAATGGGAACCCAATATGTACGGAAACAATGAACATTTGGAAGCCATATCCTTTATTCGTGAACTGAACCGGGAGGTTTATGCCAGTTTTGATGGAGTACAGACCATTGCCGAAGAATCCACCGCTTTTAAAGGGGTTTCCAAGCCTGTTGATTTGGGTGGTCTTGGTTTTGGTATGAAATGGATGATGGGGTGGATGCACGATACACTGGAATACTTTAAAAAAGAATCCGTTTATAGAAAACACCATCAGAATGACATCACTTTTAGTATGACCTATGCGTTTACGGAGAACTTTATGTTGCCCTTCTCCCATGACGAAGTGGTTTATGGCAAACAATCCCTGATCTATAGGATGCCCGGGGACGAATGGCAACGTTTTGCCAATTTGCGGTTGCTCTTTGGTTATATGTTTACGCATCCGGGTACCAAATTAATGTTCATGGGAGGAGAATTCGGGCAGACCGCCGAGTGGAATTTTCAACAAAGTTTAGATTGGCATTTATTGCAATATGGGGGGCATGCCGGCGTACAACAATTTGTAAAGGACCTGAACAAACTTTACAGGAATGCCCCGGCACTGTACGAGAAACAATTTAGCGGGGAAGGGTTCCAGTGGATAGATTATGGAGATCATGAAAATTCCGTATTGATCTATATGAGAAAAGGGCACGATGAGAAAAACGATATGATAGTGGCCTGCAATTTTACACCCGTTCCAAGGGAAAAATATAGGATAGGGATTCCTAAAAAGGGTAGGATAGTTGAAGTTTTAAATAGCGATGCAAAAGAATATGGTGGAAGTGGTCATTTAAATACGATCATAAAATCATCTACAAAGGCTTGGCACGGGCATAAGAAATCGGTAGAAATAACGATTCCTTCCTTAGGAATTGTCATTTTAAAGTAGCTTTCCTTATAGATATCGTTATAGTTTATAATTGCTTGGATTATATTTCCTTTTTTCCCGTTTATATACTTTTTTTGTTAGGTTTTAAATACGAGTACGATGATCACGAATACAGAATTAGAATATAAAGGGAATTTATATCCCAACCAGATAGTAGCGTATAAGCAGGATACGGATAAGATTTATTTCACTACCGAAAATGGGGTGATTTTGCAAATTACCATTCTTAGGGGAAGTTTGATTCGCTTTAGGTATGCTACCGGTCATAACTTTGAACCCGATTTCTCTTATGCCATAGACCGGAAAGCTACCCTGGGATATAGTGCTTTAGAGGTTGATGAGACCAATACCGAATATCTGGTTAAAACGGCCAAGCTCCATATTTTGGTAGATAAAAAGACGTTACGGGTTCAAATTTCAGATTTGGAAGGAAATATTATCAATGAGGATGAATTGGGTTTTCATTGGGAAGAGAATTATGAATATGGGGGCAATACCGTAAAAATGAGTAAGATTACCCAGGCGGGCGAGAGTTTTTATGGAATGGGGGATAAATCGACCCATAGTAACCTTAAGGGAAAGAGGATGCATAATTGGGTTACCGATCAATATGCTTACGGTAAGGACCAAGACCCCTTGTACAAAGCTATTCCTTTCTTCATTGGACTTACCAAGGGAACCGCATATGGGATTTTCTTTGATAACAGCTTCAAGACCCATTTTGATTTTGCGCACGAGAGAAGGAATATTACCAGTTTTTGGGCGGATGGCGGAGAAATGAACTATTACTTTTTCTATGGCCCTAAGATGTCGCAGGTAGTAGCCGCTTATTCCAATCTTACGGGTACCCCGGAACTACCCCCTATGTGGGCTTTGGGTTATCATCAGTCCAAGTGGAGCTACTATCCCGAAAGTAATGTAAAGGAGATTACAAAGCAATTTCGCGATTTAAAAATACCCTGCGATGCCATTTATCTGGATATAGATTATATGGACGGTTTCCGATGTTTTACCTGGGACAAGAACCGTTTTCCAGACCCCAAACGTATGATCGGTGAATTGGAGGAAGACGGATTCAAAACGGTAGTGATGATAGATCCCGGGATTAAAATAGATCAGGATTATTGGGTATATCAAGAAGCCATGGAAAAAGATTATTTCTGTAAACGGGGCGATGGCCCTTTAATGCAGGGCAAGGTTTGGCCGGGAGAATGTAATTTCCCCGATTTTACCAATCCAGAGGTTCGTGAATGGTGGGCAGGGCTGTATAAGGAATTTATGTCCGATCTGGGCGTTCATGCCGTTTGGAACGATATGAACGAACCCGCCGTTATGGAAGTACCTTCAAAAACGGCTCCTTTGGATACCCGGCATAATTATGACGGTCACCCCTGTACCCATAGAAAAGCACATAACATATATGGTATGCAGATGGTAAGGGCCACGTATGAGGGGGTGAAAAAATATGTATATCCCAAAAGACCGTTCGTTATTACCAGAGCGGCCTTTTCGGGCACCCAACGCTATTCCTCTACATGGACCGGGGATAATATAGCTACCTGGGAACATCTTTGGATCGCCAATGTTCAGATGCAACGTATGAGCATGAGCGGATATTCCTTTGTAGGGTCGGATATTGGTGGTTTTGCGGAACAACCCAATGGCGAATTATTTGCCAGATGGGTACAGCTGGGGATTTTTCATCCTTTTTGCAGGGTGCATTCCAGTGGCGATCACGGCAATCAGGAACCCTGGTCGTTCGGTACGGAGATTACGGATATCGTTCGGAAATTCGTAGAGATACGCTATCAATTATTGCCTTATCTCTATACCATGTTCTATAAGTATAGCAAAGAGCAAAAACCCATGTTGCAATCCTTGGTATATTTTGATCAGGAAGACACGCAAACACATTTTAGGACAGATGAGTTTATTTTTGGGGAAAAGATTTTGGTCTGCCCTATTCAAGAGCCCAATGCCCAAGGTAGGAGAATGTACATTCCCCGAGGGAAATGGTATGATTTTTGGACCAATGAACCTGTTGAAGGTGGTGTGGAAAAATGGGTGGTCGCAGAACTGGATAAAGTACCGATCTTTATAAAAGAAGGGGCAATTATTCCAAAATACCCTGTACAGCAGTACGTGGGTGAAATTAAGATAGAGGAACTTATTTTAGATGCATATTACAAAGAAGGCGTAGAATCTTCCGAAGTCTATGAAGATGCCCAGGATGGTTATGATTATAAAAAAGGACGGTATTCCTTTAGAAATTTTAAATTAACGGGAAAAGAAAGATCGTTGAGCGTCCAACAATTTAAGGATGGAAGCTTTTTGACGGAATATCAAACCTTAAAATTTAATTTTCACGGTTTGCCCTTTGAGATTTCTAAAATACTGGTAGACAACGAAGAGGTGGATATCAAAACTATAAAACCCAATGGGGAGAATAGTTTGCATATCGACAAAAACTTTAGCTTGTTGCATATCCTGGGAAAATAATTATTTTGTATTTTTCTAAGGAACAAAGTTCTTATACTAAACACTATACAAAATGAAAAAGTTAATTTTAATAACCACGCTTTGCTTAGGGGTCTCGGCATGTAAGGTAAATCCTTTTACGGGCCAAAAAACATTGAATTTTTATCCCAATAGCCAAATTTTTCCTATGGCTTTTGCCCAGTACGATCAATTTTTGGGAGATAATAAGGTGCTAAAAGGGACAACGGATGCGCACATGATTACCAAGGTAGGTCAGCGAATTTCTGCTGCTGCAGAGCGTTGGCTGTCCGCAAATGGCTATCCAGGATACTTAAAGGATTATAAATGGGAATATAACCTAGTGGATGATAAAACCGTGAACGCATGGTGTATGCCCGGGGGAAAGATTGTGTTCTATACGGGGATTTTACCGATTACACAGACAGAGACAGGTGTTGCCGTGGTCATGGGACATGAGGTAGCACATGCTTTGGCAGACCATGGGGCACAACGTATGAGTGCCGGAACACTCCAACAAGTGGGTGCCGTGGCCGGAAATGTTGCGATAAAGGACCCTAAAAAAAGAAATATGTTCAATCAGGCATATGGAATAGGTTCCCAGGTGGGGGTGATGCTACCTTTTAGCCGTGGTCATGAGACCGAAGCCGATCGTATAGGATTGCAAATCATGGCCATTGCCGGATATAATCCCGATGAAGCCGCAAACCTTTGGAGGAGAATGAAGGCAAATAGTGGAGGGCAGGCTCCTCCCGAATTTTTGAGCACGCACCCTTCCAATGATACCAGAATAAATAATTTAACCGTTTGGGCTCCATTGGCCAAGGAAGAAGCTGCAAAATTTGGTGTAACCAGTTACAAATAACAGGTATTATTAATTTATTGTATATTGAAAATCGTTCCCTAGGAACGATTTTTTTTTGACCGATAATCAATGATCTATGACCAAGACTATAGCACTAAAGGGGAGTAAAAAACTATTGAACGCATGGGCGTTCTATGATTGGGCCAACTCGGTATATAGCCTGGTCATTACATCCGCTATTTTTCCTATATTTTATGGAGCGTTGTTCCGTGTTGCGGAGATTGAGAAAGTAAGCATTTTTGGAGGTGAGATCGCACGGGCCCCTTTAATAAGCTATACAACTTCTTTGGCCTTTGTTTTTATTGCTGTCGTTACTCCATTGATTTCAGGAGTAGCGGATTATCTGGGGAACAAAAAGGTATTTATGCAATTCTTTTGTTACTTGGGAGGCCTGTCCTGTATAGGGCTTTACTGGTTTTCTTTGGAAAACGTTTATATAGGTCTGTTATGTTATTTCTTCGGTCTTGTTGGTTTTTGGGTGAGTTTTGCCATTAACAATTCTTATCTGCCGGATGTAGCTTTTCCGGAGCAGCAGGACAAAATTAGCGCAAAAGGTTTTTCCATGGGGTATATAGGTAGCGTAATCCTATTGCTGTTCAATCTGGCCATGGTCATGAAACCCGAAGTATTTGGAATCGTTTCGGATGAAGGAGGGGTTGCCGAAATTAAGGCCATGAAATACTCGTTTGTCTCCGTAGGGATTTGGTGGATCATTTTTGCACAATATTCCTTTTTTCATTTGCCCAAGGGGTATAAAAAAGAAGGCGTCAGGACCAATGTTGTTCTAAACGGGTTCAAGGAACTAAAGCAGGTATGGTATCAATTAGGGACGCAAACAAGGCTCAAGCGTTATCTGGTAGCATTTTTTGTATATAGTATGGCCGTACAGACCGTAATGCTTATCGCTACTTATTTTGGCGAGGAAGAAATTGCCTGGGGGTCGGACAGTGAACGCACGACCGGGCTTATTGTTAGTATTTTGGTGATACAGTTGGTCGCCATTATCGGAGCTACGGTTACGGCCCGGGCTTCCAAACATTTTGGGAATATCAAGACCTTGATCGTAATCAATGCTCTTTGGGTAATCATCTGCATCTATGCTTATTTTTTGATTACCCCTATGGATTTTTACATCGCAGCCGGATGTGTGGGAATTGTTATGGGAGGTATACAGGCGTTGTCACGATCTACCTACTCCAAGTTTTTACCGGATACCACGGATACGACGTCATTTTTTAGTTTTTATGATGTCTCCGAAAAGATCGGGATTATCATTGGTACTTTTTTGTATGGTTTTGTTGCCCAGTTTACAGGTAGTATGCGGAATGCCATTATTTTTCTCGGGCTGTTCTTTTTAATGGGGATGTTCTTGTTGTTCAGGGTGAAACAAATAAAAAAGCCCCTATAGAAGAGGCTTTCCCAGTTGTTGATTGTTCGTTGTTTTGATGTTTTAACTTTTGGAAATATCTCCCGAACCGGAAGTTTTTGTATCTACTTTTTCAGGATTTCCTTTATAGGTGATATCGCCGGAACCGGAAACCCTTGCCTTTAACGTTTTGTTGGCCGTAACCTTAATGTCCGCGGATCCTGAGACTATGGCCTCAACATTGTCCGCCTGAAGACCAAAAGCCTTTATGTCTCCACTACCGGAGATGGAAGCATTAAAATTAGAGGTGTTCCCGCTCAAGGTAATATCCCCCGAACCGGACATGGCCGTTTCTATAGCATGGGCCTCTATCCGAAGCGTAATATCCCCGGAACCCGACATTGCCGTTTTTAGATTGTCCGATTTAATGGTTTTTTTACCAACAATATCGCCTGATCCGGACAATGAAATAGCATGTACGCTTTCAACGGGAACGGTTATGCGTATACCGCTGTTCCAATTGGAAGGCCTTAAGTTGATTCCCTTTTCGGTTTTAATAACCAATTTGCCATCTTTTACATCGGTTTTGATGTATTCCAATAAATTGGATTCACCTTCTAATGTAAGTTTACCTTCCTTACCGTCCACCAGATCTACATCAAACCAACCTGCTACCGCTATGGCGTTGTAATCTCCCGTGGAACGATTAATGGTAACTTTATTACCGTTTCCTTTTACCCTTTTTTCCCATTGCGCTGTACAAGAGCTGGTGAATATTGCTACTAAAATAAGTACTGCTAAATTTTTCATTGTTCGTTCGTTTTTTGATGGTTATTTTTTTGAAAAGTTGATACTTCCGTAATCACTGTTCAGGGTAATAAGATTTCCACTTCCCTTGCTTCCATAGTAACCTACATAGTGTTTTGAGGAAGATCGTTCCTGACTAATACTTATTTCAAAATTATCCTTACCGCTTACACCGGCATAGTCCGTGGTAATGTCAAAATCAAAATGATATTGGGCATGGTATCCTATTTTAATTCCGGTATAGTCCGTTCTTATGGATACGTCACCTGCATCTGCTGCCAGTTCATCAATTCGTATGGAACCGTAGTCCGCAGTGATATCCACATTGCCGTGTACGGTTCCCATTTTTACCGCAATATAATCGCCGTTTCCCCTAATATTATTTACCTCTCCAATCTCCATAGAACCATAATCACAACTGTAATCCAGGTTATCCATCGTTTCGATCTTGGCGTTGGTATAATCTGCGTTTATTTTTAGATCCCCCGCCTTTTCAATGGTAATCCCTGAATAATCTGCACGGATTTCTCCACTGTTGATGTATTCTATTGTTGATTTGGAGGAATAGTCAAAGTTCAATTGATTGTTTCTTCCTCGCAATTCACCTATTTCCAAACGACCATAATCACAGTTTATCTTGGCATGGCCATCAATACGGTCCAATAGTATATTTCCATAATCATTGTCCAGGTGTATGCTATTTTTTACGGGTAATTTAATAGTATAATTAATTTGCATACTTACATTGTTGTTCTTGCCCCAGCTCCAGCCCCAGTTGTTTTTCTTTGCGCCATAGGTGGTTTTTGCATAGACCATACTGTTATTTGCTTCAAAATTAACCGAGATGTCGTCTAATTTGCGCTGTACTTTTTCCTCGTTGTTACCATTTGTTTTAATGTGAACTTCAATTATAATCCGGTTTTCGTTCCAGGAAGTGATATTAAGGTTTCCGTAATTGTTGTTCACTTTGAGCAAAGCATCGGTATTTACATCAAATTCCTTTTTGATGGTCTTCTCTTTGGTGTATTTGCCCCTGAATTTGCCATGATCGGCCATGATGAGCCCCGGACTCATCATGATCAATAGAAAGGTATATTTAAATAGTAAAGTTCGCATCATTATAGTTTTTTATATTCTTAATTGTTTCAATTTGGCCAAGAACATCGTTTAATAAATCTATTCTTATTTGAAAATTGACGACCATGGCACTCAAGATCAATTTACTATTGCCGCCTTTTAGGAGTTCCCGTTTAAGATCGGTATAGTCCGTTTCCAGGCTTTTTAATTGGATCAACGTATCGGAAATGATTTTTTCCGTTTCGGGGGTGCTTTCTTTTTTCAATTCCTTCACCTGTTCCTCTATTAAGCTGGCGAAGTAGAATTGTGTTTGGCCTACCTCCGGGGAAATCTCTGCAACTTGTTCATCAATACTTTGATTATTTCCCAATTGGGAGAACGCCCACCCACAAATTATCGCAATAGAGGCGGCAATGGATATGGGTTTCCACCAATTGATCTTCTTTTTATCCATAACCGTGATTCCCTCGGCGGCGTTTAGTTTTCTTAAAAACCGCTGTTGATGTCCCTCGGCAGGATTTTCAATGTCCAAAGTGCCATCAAGTCCGTTGAATAATTCCTCTAAATCGTCTTTTTTCATTAGTTTGCGATTAATAGTTGCTGTCTTAGGCTTTCCTTTGCCCTGGAAATGGTAGTTCTGCAATTTGCATAACTAATATTCATTATTTGACTGATTTCATTATAATCGTACCCTTCTATTAAATGTAAGGTCAAAGAAAGTCTGTAATTATCTTTTAAGCGCTTCATGGTCTCCATTACTTTTTGAGCCTTTAGTTCCGTAAACACATGATCCAAAGCGATTCCGTCATTATCTTCGACCTTGTACATTATGTCTTCCAATGCCACCTCATTCTTTTTTTGTTGCTTTCTGTAATGATAGATACTATTGTTTATCACGATCCGCTTTAACCAGGCCCCAAAGGTTACTTCTCCCTTAAAGGAATACAGTTTTGTAAATGCTTTCAAAAACGATTCCTGCATAACATCTTCGGCTTCCGCACCATTCTTTACAATGCGCAATGCCGTGTTGTACATGGCTTTGTAATACCGATTGTAAATTTCCAGTTGTGCATTTTGTTTTCCTTCCATACACAATTGCAATAGCACATCTATATGTTCCTTTTTATGGCTCAAAAAGTGATCGGTTTGTTATAGAGATGGTTGAATTTACAGATTGTTACAGTTTGATGGAAAAGATTTTTATCCTCTGCCAGTTAGGTTTTTGAGGATTTTTTTGATCGAAAGGAGCTTCTTGGGGCTTGCCTCCGAGGTAATAGGCCTCAAGAAATTCTTTATTCTATTGTGATTTTTATTGATGTTGGCATAAGAATTGAATTATGGTTTTGAAAAAAAGAACCGAAAGCTCGTAAAGCCTATAAAATAGGCAAGCTTCATAGTAATAATAAAGATAAATAATTTGAGTCACTGTCAATTTAATGACAGAATGACCGATACATAGTTATGGGAGATTCCAAATTTTCAAATTTTGACAATATGTCCTTACAGGGAATTGATGAGGATTCAGAATTAATACCCTTGTTGACGGCCGAGGATGAAGAACAAATGAATAGTGAACTGTTGCCGGAGACCTTGCCTATTCTACCGTTGAGGAATACCGTTTTATTTCCGGGGGTGGTTATTCCCATTACGGCCAGCAGGGATAAATCCATTCGTTTGATAAAAGATGCGAACAACGGTTCCAAGGTGATAGGGGTAGTATCCCAAAAGGATGAGGAAACGGAAAATCCGGATGTCAAGGATATAAATACATTGGGAACGGTGGCCAGGATACTTCGTGTACTCCAAATGCCGGACGGTAATACTACGGTCATTATACAAGGTAAAAAACGATTCGAGGTAGCAGAGGTACTGACCAAGAAACCCTACATAACGGCTACGGTAAGGGAAACCCCAGAGATCCGTCCTGAAAAAACAAGTAAGGAGTTTTTGGCCATTATAGAATCTATTAAGGATTTGTCCCTAAAGATCATTCGTGATAATCCGAATATTCCCAGTGAGGCTTCCTTTGCCATTAAAAACATTCAGAGCAATTCTTTTCTTATCAATTTTGTCTCTTCCAATCTTAACTTGGATGTTAAGGACAAACAGGAACTGCTGGAAATAGGTGATCTTCAGGAACGGGCCTTGGCCACTTTAAAGTATATGAACGTGGAGCTTCAGAAATTGGAGCTTAAAAACGATATACAGTCCAAAGTACGTAATGATTTGGACCAACAGCAGCGGGAGTATTTTCTACATCAGCAAATGAAGACCATCCAGGAGGAACTGGGCGGGGTCTCCTATGATGAGGAATTGGAAGAAATGCGTGCGAGGGCAAAGAAGAAAAAATGGGCAAAAAAAGTAAAGGAGCATTTTACCAAGGAACTTTCAAAAATGCAGCGCATGAATCCGCAGGTGGCGGAATATTCCATACAACGTAACTACCTGGACCTGTTATTGGATTTGCCGTGGAACGAATTTTCTACAGATAAATTTGATTTAAAAAGGGCGCAAAGAATCTTGGACCGTGACCATTATGGCCTGGAAGATGTAAAACGAAGGATCATTGAATACTTGGCGGTCTTAAAATTACGGAACGATATGAAATCGCCTATTCTTTGCTTGTACGGCCCTCCGGGAGTGGGAAAGACCTCATTGGGTAAATCCGTTGCGGAAGCTTTGGGTCGGGAATATGTACGGATGTCGTTAGGTGGGCTGCGGGACGAAGCGGAAATAAGAGGCCATAGAAAGACCTATATAGGCGCAATGCCGGGGCGTATAGTGCAAAGCCTAAAAAAAGCAGGGACGTCCAATCCCGTCTTTATTTTGGATGAAATAGACAAGCTTTCCAATAGCCACCAGGGAGACCCTTCTTCGGCCATGTTAGAAGTGTTGGATCCTGAACAGAACAGTGAATTCTATGACAACTTTTTGGAAATGGGGTATGACCTATCCAAGGTTATGTTCATTGCTACGGCCAACAATCTGGGGAGCATTCAACCCGCATTGCGGGACCGTATGGAAATCATTCATGTAAACGGCTATACGATCGAGGAAAAAGTAGAGATCGCCAAAAAACATTTATTGCCCAAGCAATTGACAGAACACGGCCTGGATTCTAAACATTTGAAAATTGGTAAGCCACAGCTCGAAAAAATTGTGGAAGGTTATACCAGGGAGTCCGGTGTGCGGTCCTTGGAAAAGCAAATTGCCAAAATGGTACGTTATGCGGCCAAATCCATTGCTATAGAGGAGGATTATAATGTTAAGGTGAGCAATGGAGATGTTGTTGAGGTATTGGGTACCCCGAAACTGGAACGCGATAAATATGAAAACAACCAGGTTGCAGGAGTGGTAACCGGTTTGGCGTGGACCAGTGTAGGCGGGGATATTTTGTTTATTGAATCCATATTGTCAAAAGGTAAGGGAACACTCAGCATTACGGGGAATCTAGGAAAAGTGATGAAAGAGTCCGCTACGATTGCCATGGAATACATAAAATCCAATGCAGATCGGTTTAACCTGAACCCTGAAATCTTTGATAAATACAATGTGCACATTCATGTGCCGGAAGGCGCAACGCCCAAAGATGGGCCCAGTGCGGGGATAACAATGCTGACATCTTTGGTCTCATTATTTACACAACGTAAGGTAAAGAAGAGTTTGGCCATGACCGGTGAAATTACCTTAAGGGGAAAAGTGCTGCCCGTAGGTGGCATTAAAGAGAAAATTTTGGCGGCCAAGAGGGCCAGGATAAAGGAAATTATTCTTTGTGAGGATAATCAAAGGGACATCAAGGAAATTAAGGAATCTTATTTAAAAGGGCTCACGTTCCATTACGTAAAGGATATGCATGAGGTAATAGATATTGCCCTGACCAATACCAAAGTCAAAAACGCAAAAAAATTGTAACCTTTTTATGGTGTTCTTCCCTAATTTGATAAGCGAATAAAAAGTGAGATTTTAGTTGTGTGGGGATAGGAAACGAATCATTTTTAGGATTTTTAATTTGAGTTGCAATTTCTCCCTATTTTTGACTTGATGAAAAAAATCACCATTGCCGTAGACGGTTTTTCCTCTACGGGGAAAAGTACGTTGGCCAAACAATTGGCAAAAGCTTTAGGTTATATCTATGTGGATACCGGGGCCATGTACCGGGCAGTAACATTGTATGCCATGCGTAAAGGATATATCGGTGAAGAAAATCAAAATATTCCGGACCTGATAAAAGCGCTTCCCCATATGGAGTTGAAGTTTGTTTATAATGAAAATCTTGGATTTTCCGAAATGTATCTGGACCATGAAAATGTGGAACAGGAAATACGAACATTAGAAGTTTCCAAAAACGTGAGCAATATTGCGGAAATAGAGCAGGTGCGGTTAAAGTTGGTGGACCTACAGAAGAAAATGGGAAAGGAAAAAGGAATCGTTATGGACGGCAGGGATATAGGTACCGTTGTTTTTCCCGATGCCGAATTTAAGATATTCATGACCGCTTCACCGGAAAAAAGGGCCTACAGGAGATACAAGGAACTTTTGGATAGAGGGGATAAGGTAGTTTATGAGGATATTCTGGAGAATGTGCAAAAACGGGACTATATAGATTCACATCGTGAGTTTTCCCCCTTAAGAAAAGCCGAAGATGCCATAGAATTTGATAATAGCGATATGGGTTTAAGAGAACAGTTTGAGCGTATCCATGGTTATGCATTGCGAATAATAAAAGAGGAATGATCAACTTTGTCCTGTCAGGTTTTCAAAACCGGTCTGGTCCAAGGACGAAAACAGATAAAAAAATCCCGTTATTTTCAACGGGATTTTTACTTTCTAGCACCTAGCATTCTCTCACGCATTTGGAATCACCAATACCTGATCGGGATGAATCACATCCGGATTGCTTAAAATATTGGTATTTGCGGAGAAAATCTGCTTGTACTTCATAGCGTCACCATAATAATGCTTTGCAATTCTGCTTAGGGATTCCCCGCTTTTAACAACGTGCCTGTGGTACACGGAATCATCGGTAACGGTAATATTGGCTTTGATGTCCGAAGCGTTTTCACCTCCTAGTTGCTTTATTTTATCCCACAAAAGATTTTTTTCATAAGGGGTGTTCGCTTCACCCTTTATTTTGAGTACACCGCCCTCTTCTGTTACGCTTCCACCCTTGATTCCTAATTGCTCACCAAGATTTAATACCTCTTGATATTTTGCTTTTACACTCATTGTCTTAAAATTTAATGGTTAATATTTATAAAATGAAAGATAAGGATATTTGGATCATTATCCCGATAATAAATCGGCAAATACAAATTAAGCCAAAGTCTTGGGTTTTAAATGTTTGTTATTAGGCAATTAAGTTGTATTTTTGCACTCCTTTTTTGCAAAACTATTCAAGAGGAAAAAGGGCAAGAAAAAACTATTTTAACTTCTTTCATAATAGATGCTTAACTCTTGAGGTATTATGAAATACAAATTATTATCAGCAAATGGCTGAAGAAAAAACAACGGCTGAAGTAGAAGAAACTACAACAGCTACTCCTGAAACTGCCGAGACAGTTCAAGAAACTAAAGAACAGGCCCCTGTTCAAGATCCAAAAGAATTTCTGGAAAACTTTGATTGGGAAAAATACGAGCAAGGTATTGAGCGTGTCGAGGATTCCAAATTAAAGGAATTTGAGGAATTGGTCGCGGAAAACTTTGTAGATACCGCAGATGAGGAAGTAGTAGAGGGCAAAGTAGTGTATCTTACGGATAGGGAAGCTATTATTGACATCAACGCAAAATCCGAAGGGGTAATCTCCTTGAACGAGTTTCGTTACAATCCGGATTTAAAGGTCGGGGATAAAGTAGAAGTATTGATCGATATCCGAGAGGATAAGAGTGGTCAGTTGGTACTATCCCATAGAAAAGCAAGAACGATTATGGCTTGGGACCGTGTAAATGCGGCCCATGACAAAGAAGAAATCGTTAGCGGTTTTGTAAAATGCAGGACCAAAGGAGGTATGATCGTTGATGTATTCGGTATTGAGGCGTTCTTGCCAGGTTCCCAGATAGATGTGAAACCGATTCGTGATTACGATCAATATGTGAACAAGACCATGGAATTCAAAGTGGTGAAGATCAACCATGAATTTAAGAACGTTGTGGTATCGCATAAAGCATTGATCGAGGCGGATATCGAAGAACAGAAAAAAGAGATCATTAGCCAGTTGGAGAAAGGACAGGTATTGGAAGGTATTGTTAAAAACATTACTTCTTATGGTGTCTTTATCGATTTGGGTGGTGTTGACGGTCTTGTACATATTACCGATCTTTCCTGGAGTAGGATCAACCACCCGAACGAGGTTGTGGAGTTAGATCAAAAATTGAATGTTGTAATTCTTGATTTTGACGAAAATAAATCCAGGATCCAATTAGGTCTTAAACAATTGGAGAAACATCCTTGGGAAGCCCTTAGCGATGAGATCAAAGTAGGTGACAAAGTAAAAGGAAAAGTAGTCGTTATTGCAGATTACGGTGCTTTCATTGAAGTAGTGGAAGGTGTTGAAGGATTGATCCATGTTTCCGAAATGTCGTGGTCTACACACTTACGTTCCGCACAGGACTTTGTAAAAGTAGGGGACGAGGTAGAAGCGGTAGTATTGACATTGGATCGAGAAGATCGTAAAATGTCATTGGGTATCAAGCAATTGACCCCAGACCCATGGACGGATATTACCTCTAAATACCCTGTTGGTTCAAGACATAAGGGTATCGTACGTAACTTTACCAACTTTGGTGTCTTTGTAGAACTTGAAGAAGGTATAGATGGGTTGATTTACATCTCCGATCTTTCCTGGACCAAGAAAATCAAACATCCATCTGAATTCACCAATGTAGGTGATACCTTGGAAATTGAAGTATTGGAACTGGATGTTGAAGGACGCAAATTGAGCTTGGGCCATAAGCAGACCACGGAAAACCCTTGGGACAAATACGAAAAGGAGTTTGCCTTGGATACTGTTCACACGGCTACCATTACAGAGGTGGTGGACAAAGGAGCTACCATAGACTTTAATGAGGATATTACGGCCTTCATTCCACAACGTCATTTGGAAAAAGAAGATGGTAAAAAACTTGGAAAAGGCGACGAAGCTGAATTCAAGATCATTGAGTTCAACAAAGACTTTAAACGTGTAGTGGCAAGTCATACCGCAATTTTCCGGGAAGAGGAACAACGCAATGTAAAAGCTGCCGTTAAAAGACAGGCTGCAGCAGCAGACGAGGCCAAGCCTACCTTGGGCGATGCCAACGATGCATTACAAGCGTTAAAGGACAAAATGGAAGCAGATTCTAAAAAGAAGAAGTAAACCATAATTTTTGTAGATAATACGAAGGTCCCGACAAAATGTCGGGACCTTTTTGTTTTCAAAGGTTTGTAGATATTGAACTCATTAAAACAAGGCATTAAGGCGCTATATTTTGAATACTACGGCTCTTTTTGATCAACAGCTATAAATCGATCAAAGATCATTTAGAAGAATTCCCTATTTTTGTGGAGCTAAAAGTGTGGATGCTCTACTATGGGTCAAAAAGTACTACTCTCCTCAAAAGAAATAAATATCATTCTGCACCGTTTGGCTTGTCAACTTCTTGAAAACCATTTGGATTTTAAAAACACGGTATTGATCGGGATTCAACCACGTGGTATTTTTGTAGCGGAACGATTGTGTAAAATCCTAAAGGAGGAATATGGGGTGAAAGAAATTGACCTGGGGTTTTTGGACATCACGTTCTACAGGGACGATTTTAGAAGAAGTGATAAGCCATTGGAAGCTACCAGGACAAAAATCAATTTTTTGATAGAGGATAAAAAAGTGGTACTGATAGATGATGTATTGTACACGGGAAGAAGTATCAATGCGGCGTTAACGGCCTTACAGTCCTTTGGAAGACCTTCCGAAGTAGAACTTTTAACGCTGATCGATAGGCGTTTTAGCCGTCATCTGCCCATACAGCCCAATTATAGGGGGAGACAGGTAGATGCCATTGCCAATGAAAAAGTAAAGGTCATGTGGCAAGAGAACGATGGTGAGGATAAAATATATTTGATCAATAGATAAGGATGGGCGAACTGAGTGTAAATCACTTATTGGGAATAAAATATCTGAAAGAAGCGGATATTCAACTCATTTTTGAAACTGCGGACCATTTTAAGGAAGTCATAAACCGATCCATTAAAAAAGTCCCATCATTACGGGATATAACCATTGCCAATATCTTTTTTGAAAATAGTACCCGAACAAAACTCTCTTTTGAACTGGCCGAAAAAAGACTCTCTGCGGATGTGCTTAATTTTTCGGCAGGCCAGTCTTCCGTTAAAAAAGGGGAGACTTTGATAGATACGGTCAATAATATCCTTTCCATGAAGGTAGATATGGTCGTTATGCGCCATCCAAATCCGGGAGCGGGCATATTTTTGTCCAAACACGTAAAAGCCTCTATTGTTAATGCCGGCGATGGTGCCCATGAACATCCTACACAGGCGTTATTGGATTCCTATTCAATTCGGGAAAAACTGGGCGACGTAGCAGGTAAAAATATAGTGATAGTGGGGGATATTTTGCATTCCAGGGTGGCCCTGTCCAATATATTCGCCTTAAAATTACAAGGTGCCAACGTTAAGGTCTGTGGACCACGGACCTTGTTGCCAAAACATATTGAATCATTGGGGATAGGGGTGGAAACCGATCTTAAAAAAGCATTGAATTGGTGCGATGTGGCCAATATGCTCCGTATCCAAAATGAAAGGCTAGACATTAGTTACTTTCCTACTACCAGGGAATATACCCAGCAATTTGGGGTAAACAAAGCCCTGTTGGACAACTTGGACAAGGAAATAGTGATTATGCACCCAGGGCCCATAAACAGGGGAGTGGAGATAACCAGTGATGTGGCCGATTCAAAACAATCCATCATTTTGAATCAGGTAGAAAACGGTGTCGCCGTTAGAATGGCGGTTATTTATTTATTGGCTTCCAAAATTAAACAATAAGGTTATGATTTTTAATAAGGATGGAACCATTACTACGGTATATCAGGAAAAAATATCCCTAACTACTTTTTTAAAGAACTTGAATGAAGGTTATCCAAAACTTCAAAATGATAATCTTATTTTAAACTTGTTCACTTTTAATGACTTGACTGCGGGCGATGTTCTGGAATTTCTCAATATTTCCAATACCCATAGGAGTAGGGGAAAGTCCTTTGTAATCGTTACGGATAAGGTAACCTATGAAGAGACCCCGGAAGAAATTATAGTGGCACCAACCTTACAAGAAGCCCGGGATATTATAGAAATGGAGGAGATAGAAAGGGACCTGGGATTTTGAAATTGACCATTCTAGGCTGTTACGCCGCTACACCAAGAACGCTGACCAACTCCACCTCACAGGTGTTGGAGATTAAAAATCACATGTTTTTGATAGATTGTGGTGAGGGTACTCAAATACAGTTGCGAAAAAACAAGGTCAAATTCTCCAGGATCGATCATATTTTCATCTCCCACCTTCACGGAGATCATTTTTTTGGTCTGCCGGGATTGATTTCTACATTTCGGCTTTTAGGCAGGGATAAAGAGTTACACATTTACGGCCCAAAAGGAATTAGAGAAGCCATAACGCTGCTGTTAAAATTGGGAGATTCATGGACGAATTATCCATTAATTTTTCATGAATTGACTTCAAAGGAAAAAACAGTGGTTTTTGAGAACGATAAAGTTTCGGTAGAGACCATACCTTTAAATCACAGGGTATATACCAATGGATTTCTGTTTAGGGAAAAATTGGGCGAACGAAGGTTGAATATTGAGGCCGTAGCTAAATATAGGATAGATAAGGCCTATTTTCAAAATATTAAAAAAGGCCGGGACATTGTTCTTGATAATGGGGACAAAATTTCCAATACAACACTAACATTTGATCCCGTTCCGGCAAAATCATATGCCTTTTGTAGTGATACGGCCTACAAACCGGATATTGTCCCCCAAATCAGCAATGTTGATGTGTTATATCATGAGGCTACCTTTTTGGATTCAGAAGCTCATTTATCGGCCAAAACAAAGCATACAACAGCCAAGGAAGCGGCGACAATTGCAAAATCTGCCGGGGTAGATACCCTTGTTTTAGGACATTATTCCACCCGTTACAAATCCATAGAACTTTTTAAAGAAGAAGCATCCGTAGTTTTTCCGAACACAGTGTTGGCAGAAGATGGAAAATCCTTTGATTTTTAGGAAGTTATAAGATTGGTTTAATTTTTTTTGATCATCAGGAATTGCGCATTTCACGGTTTGCTCAAAAATACACTACAAAAGCGGCATACTTTCTTCCAAATTCCCCTTCTTTTCAAGAACTTTGAGTATCTTGTTTTTATAGTATGAAACTATGCAGAAAGATTTAGGGAACTACAGGAAATCGTACGAAAAAAGTGTGTTATCGGAAGGTAACATATCGGATAATCCCATGCAATTGTTCCAGACCTGGTTTTATGAAGTGGAAAAATCGGATACCGTAAACGAACCCAATGCCATGACGCTAGCTACGATCGGTTTGGATGGTTATCCGAAAAGCAGGGTTGTCCTGCTCAAAAAATATACGCATGAAGGCTTTATTTTTTATACGAATTATGAAAGTGAAAAAGGAAAGGCCATAACGGATAACTCTAATGTTTGCCTGTCCTTTTTTTGGCCCGGTATGGAACGCCAGGTCATTATAAAGGGAAAGGCGGAAAAAATAGCGGAAAATTTGTCGGACGGTTATTTTGAATCCAGACCGGAGGGGAGTAAGCTTGGGGCCATTGTTTCCGACCAAAGCAGCGTAATTGATTCCCGGGAAGATCTGGAAAGGCAATTGCGACATGTAACAAAGGAATTTGAGGGAAAAGAAATTAAAAGACCCGTATATTGGGGAGGATATATTGTAAAACCGATATCTATTGAATTTTGGCAAGGTCGGCCCAATAGATTGCATGATCGGATACGCTATACCTTAATGGAGGATTATAATTGGAAAATGGAGCGATTGGCACCTTAAATCGAAGATTTATAATGAAGAATTTAGTGTTGATGCGCCATGGAAAATCCTCATGGGAATATGATGTAAGCGATCAGGATCGCCCCCTTTTACAAAGAGGAATGAATGATGCTCATTTGGTAAGTTCGGAATTTGCAGGAAAAGGGATTTCCATCGACTTTGCTTTTTCAAGCCCGGCGAACAGGGCA
Source organism: Maribacter spongiae (assembly GCF_047345125.1). NCBI lineage: Bacteria > Pseudomonadati > Bacteroidota > Flavobacteriia > Flavobacteriales > Flavobacteriaceae > Maribacter > Maribacter spongiae. The sequence goes on from NZ_JBLFEQ010000008.1 coordinate 107,837, forward strand.
TTACATACCGCTACAATTTGTTTGAGAATACTGCGATATCCATGGGGAAAATTTAAAGTAACACCAGAACTGTATGATTTTTCCGGAAATCAAGTATTGGATTTTATCAAGGGTTCGGATGATAACCTCCAGACTATTTTAATTTTTGGCCACAACCACGCCTTTACCCATATAGCCAATACTTTAGGGGATAAGTATATTGAAAATGTCCCCACAAGCGGTTTGGTGTCCATAACGTTCCAGACCAATTCATGGCGGTCTATCCATCAAGGCAAAACCGAACAGATCATATTCCCAAAACAATTAAAAGGATGATGAAGAGTAAAAATCAATATATAAATAGAGAGATCAGTTGGTTGCACTTTAATGAAAGGGTGTTACAGGAAAGTGCGGACAAAAATGTACCGTTGATAGAAAGACTGCGGTTCTTGGGAATCTTTTCGAACAATCTGGACGAATTTTTTAAGGTACGCTACGCTACCGTAAAGCGTATAGTAGAGTCGGGAAAAACCGGTAAAAGCGTATTGGGTGGTGAAAAGGCCAAAGATTTGTTAGAGGAGATTACAAAAATTGTCATAAGACAACAGGCAAAGAGTATAGCAATTTTAAAAAGCGTAGAAAAAGAACTTGAGGACCACGATGTTTTTTTACTAAGGGAAACCCAACTTTCTGAAAATCAGGCAAAATTTATAAAGAAATATTTTATTCAAAAAGTAAGCCCCCAGCTCATGACCATTATCCTGAATGATCTGGCGGAATTTCCCCTGTTAAAGGATACGGCGGCATATTTGGCCGTTAAAATGATATTGAAGCGGGACGATCGGACCCGACAAACTTCGGACAGAAGGGAAAAAAGATATGCCTTGATAGAGATTCCCAAAGGAATCGATCGTTTTGTGGTGTTACCCAAAGAAGGGAATAAGGACTATGTAATCATGCTGGACGACGTTATACGCTATTGTATGGATAGCATATTCCCGATGTTCGATTATAGTTCGGTTTCTGCCCATATGATCAAGATTACCCGCGATGCCGAACTGGATATCGACAATGACTTGAGCAAAAGTTTTATCGAAAAAATATATTCAAGCGTAGAACACCGTAAAATAAGTGATCCGGTACGTTTTGTATATGACAAGAATATTGGTACGGATACCTTGGAATTTCTCAAAGAGAAAATGGAAATAGAGGATACGGATAGTGTTATCCCAGGGGGTAGATATCATAATAAAAGGGATTATATGGGCTTTCCCAGTTTGGGAAGGAAAGATCTATTATACGATAAAATCACCCCGCTTCCTGTAAAAGGGTTACATCTGGAAGGAAACCTGCTTGAAAAGATAGCCGAAAAAGATTATTTACAGTATACGCCCTATCATACATTTTCCTACGTGTTGAAATTTCTTAGGGAAGCTGCTTTGGACCCAAAGGTAAAAACGATAAAGATAACAGTGTACCGTTTGGCCAATGATTCCCAGGTTGCCGCGTGTTTGACCAATGCGGTCAAAAATGGAAAACAGGTGACCTTGCAGATAGAACTCCAGGCACGTTTTGATGAACAGGCCAATATTAGATATGCCGAGGAATTACAGGCCGAGGGTGTAAAACTTATTTTTGGGGTGCCAGGCTTAAAAGTGCATAGCAAGACCTGTCTTATAGAACGTGAAGAAGAAGGGCAAATGAAACGTTATGGATTCATTAGTACCGGAAATTTTAATGAATCTACGGCCAAAATCTATACGGATTATACATTGTTCACGGCCCATGAACCTATCCTTAAGGAACTCAACAAAGTTTTTGATTTTTTTGAAACCACTTATAAAATCAACAAATACAAACATTTGGTCGTATCGCCCCATTATACCAAAGCGGTGTTTAAACGGATGATAGATCAGGAAATAGAAAACGCAAGGGCGGGGAAAGAAGCATATATCAAGATCAAAATGAACAGCTTTACCTCCTATAAAATGATCGACAGGCTTTACAAGGCCAGTAATTCCGGCGTAAAAATTCAACTTATCATACGCGGTATCTGCTGTTTGGTTCCAGGGGTTAAGGGTATGAGCGAAAATATTGAGGCCATTAGTGTGGTGGATAAGTTTTTAGAACATCCCAGGGTATTTATCTTTTGTAATGGAGGAGATCCCAAAATATATATATCATCGGCAGACTTTATGACCCGTAATCTGGAGAATAGGGTTGAAGTTGGTTGTCCAATTTATGATGAGGATATTAAACAAGAGCTGATAGATACCTTTGAAATATCCTGGAGGGATAATGTAAAAGCCCGTCTCTTTAATGAGGCGCAGGACAATGCCTATCGGGAAAATAATAAAGAAAAGGTGCGTTCCCAGTTTGCGTTGTACGATTATTATTTGGATAAGCTTTCAAAATAGTTTTATTAGTGAATAACAATAACAACTACCCGTGAATGGTTTGGGATTTGCCCAAGTTTTTCATGATTTCGGCCTCATAATCCAATAAGTCCTGCCATTTTTCATCCACTTCGTTTCGATCGCCGTATTGGCGGGCAAATTTTAGGAACATGGTATAATGGCTTGCCTCACTGATCATTAGTTTATGGTAGAATTCGGCCAGTTCCCTGTCTTCAAGCTCCTCCGATAACAAACGAAAACGCTCACAACTTCTAGCTTCGATCAAGGCGGCATACAAGAGCCGGTGTACCAGTTGTGTAGTACGGCTTCCGCCCTTGGGAAAAAACTGGACCAATTGTAAAACGTAATCATCTTTTCTGTCCCTTCCCAGGGTTTTTCCACGAGCAATGATTCTATCGTGTACCATTTTAAAATGTCCCATTTCCTCTCGGGATAGCGCGATCATTTCCTGGGTCAATTCTGTGTATTCCGGAAAACTTACAATAAGTGAGATAGCGGTACTGGCCGCTTTTTGCTCGCAATACGCATGGTCCGTAAGAATATCATCTATATTTTTTTCTACAATATTGACCCATCTGGGATCTGTGGGTAATTTTAAGCCTAACATACTTTTCTTTTGACAAAATTAAGAATTTACCTTTATAAAATTTCTTGTAGTTTGAAGCGATATGAACAGGCCAATTTAACTTATAAGTCTTATTTTTGGGGAAGGCACTTTATTCTTAAAAGTGCCCTGTGGTTTTTAAAGGGCAATCCATTAAATTTTCAGAAAAGTTTTGGGATTATATCGGATAATTGAACGTAATGTGGATTCTAAAATATTAGCTTCTTTAGAATCCAAATTAACACATATTATAAGTTCCAGATCGGTCAGGGAACTTTACATGACCTATAGTTTGTTGGCGCGGGATTTTGGATCGGATATATTTCCTGTTTATGAAAAAGATGAAGACGGAGAATATTTAAGTTCCCATAATGCCGATCTATTGGAGGTTTCCAGAATTTACCTGCTTTCTAGAGTACTGGAAGGCGATAAGGAGTTCTTTTCGGATAAAGTAGCTAATATTATTCAAGTAGCGGATACGGGTGAACTGGAAACATTTCTGAAATTCCTGATTCTATTACCGGGTCCCGAAACCTTTAAAGAGACGGCCGTAGCGGCATTACGGACCAATATCTCTACAGTATTTGATGCCATTACCTTGAATAATCCGTATCCGGCAAAGTATTTCAATGACCAACAGTGGAACCAAATGTACCTAAAAGCCGCTTTTATGGAAAGGGATTTATCATTGATTCATTCCACGGATCAGCGGGCCAATGAGGATTTGGCAAGAATAATATCTGATTATGCACATGAAAGATGGGCGGCTTCAAGAAAGATAGATCCCGTGTTTTGGCGACCTGTCACAAAATTTTTGAATTCGGTTTTATTGTCGGATATGAGACGACTTCTGAACAGTGATGATATCCGGGAAAACAGTGCCGCGGCATTGTGCTGTTTTTATTCGGAAAATAAGGAGGCTTTTATACTTTTAGAGGAGCATAAGGCCCTTGTAGATAAAATAAGAATCAAAGAATTAACCTGGAATACAGTAAAGAGTTAAAAAGATTATGGACGATAACATGATGATAATTGACCCACATATTCATATGACCTCGCGTACTACGGATGATTATGAAGCTATGGCCAAAGCGGGCATCGTAGCTATTATTGAACCTTCTTTTTGGCTGGGACAACCGAGAACACAAGTAGGCTCATTTCAGGATTATTACAGTAGTCTGGTAGGTTGGGAACCTTTTAGGGCAAGCCAGTTCGGGATAAAACATTACTGTACCATTGGTTTAAACTCCAAAGAGGCCAATAATGGGGCCCTGGCGGAACAGGTAGTCGAATTATTGCCCCTTTACCTACATAAGGAAAATGTAGTCGCCATTGGTGAAATAGGTTATGACGACCAAACCCCGGAAGAGGATAAATACTTTCGGATGCAATTGGATATGGCCAGGGAATTGGACATGACGGTCCAGGTGCATACGCCACATCGGGATAAAAAAGCGGGGACCATAAAAAGCATGGAGGTATGTATGGAACATGGTTTGGATCCGTCCAATGTTATAATTGACCATAATAACGAGGAAACGGTACAAGAGGTACTGGACAGGGGTTTTATTGCCGCTTTTACCATTTACCCAAAGACCAAAATGGGGAACGAACGCATGGTGGAAGTTGTCCGTAAATTTGGAAGTACCAACATTATTGTAGATAGTTCGGCAGATTGGGGCGTGAGTGATCCCCTTGCCGTGCCAAAAACAGCTTCTTTGATGTTGAAGCGGGGCATAGCCAAAGAAGATGTAGTAAAGACCTGCTACCAAAACGCTTTGGACGCTTTTGGCAAAAATGGAAAAATGAAGGAAGGACATTGGTTGAATCCTACCGGTATTGACCAATCGCGGTTGTTTAACGATAACAGTGTACTCAGAGGACAAACACCAAGAATAGATACGGATCAAATCACTTGATATGAGTGCAAAACTTATGGGTTTTGTCCGTTTGGCAAGACCTGCCAATTTACCTACGGCAGCAGCGGATATATGTGCAGGTATGGCCATAGGTCTTTTTTTTCATGGTATTGAAATGATGGATTTTATTCAAAAAAATCCGGCTCAGGTTCTCATGCTTGTCTTTTCTTCGATCTTTTTATATGCCGGCGGGGTAGTGTTCAATGATGTTTTTGATGCCAAATTAGATGCCATAGAACGCTCTGAAAGGCCAATACCTAAGGGAATCGTCAAACTGCCCCAGGCAATGATTTGGGGTATATTTTTACTTTTAACAGGTATTATTTTGGCATTTTTAACGACAAAATGGAGTGGTTATGTGGCTTTGGTATTGACCTTGGCGATATTTACTTATGATGCCTCAGCTAAAAAACATGCTTTTTTTGGCCCTTTGAATATGGGAATATGCAGAGGGTTGAACCTTATACTGGGTATTTCCGTTATCGGAACAGTGGCATTGGCATGGATAGCTATAATTCCCGTACTCTATATTTTTGCCATTACCTTGATCAGCCGGGGTGAAGTTCATGGGAACAACAAGAGCCATCTGCTTTGGGCAGGTGTACTTTTTGCGATGGTCATCATCGGTATGGCTGTATGTACACATATTTTTACCGGGAACCTGGCTTTGGGAATCCCCTTTCTTTTATTATTCGCTTTTTTGATATTTCGCCCCTTGATAAGGGCCTACCGGATTAATTCCCCGGAACGAATTAAAAAAGCGGTGATTTCAGGTGTACTTTCCTTAATAGTTATGGATGCCTGTTGGATGGCAGGTTTTTCAAATTGGTCCCTTGCGTTAGGCGTATTGCTGTTTTTGCCCCTATCTTTGTTACTTTCTAAATTATTCGCAGTTACTTGATACCTATGGAATTAAAGCCCATTAAACAATCATTTTCCGTACCCTATGAATACAGGCTCTATTTTACAAAAGGGTTGTTTCAATTGGGGAATAAGCTGTTCGTGGATATCATAAAAGGTTACAAGGACTTTGAACCTGTAAGACTGTTTTTTGTAGTGGATGACGGAGTAGACCGATATCATCCCGATTTGATTAATGAAATAAGATCCTATTGCGCACATCATGATCGTCATTTAAAACATACGCAAATACTAACGGTGCATGGAGGAGAACGATCCAAAAATGGTGATTCCCAAGTGGAACAAGTGCTTAAGGGAATCAATGAAAATGCCATTTGTAGGCATTCATTTGTTGTCATTATAGGAGGAGGTGCCGTTATAGATATGGCGGGTTATGCAGCGGCTATTGCCCATAGAGGGGTGAAATTGATTCGGATTCCTACGACCGTACTTTCCCAGAATGATTCGGCAGTAGGAGTCAAGAACAGCATAAATGCTTTTGAAAAGAAGAACTTTTTGGGAACATTCGCACCACCTTATGCCATAATAAATGATAGTGATTTTCTTGAAACACTGGAGCAGCGGGATTGGGTTTCGGGGATAGCCGAAGCAATTAAGGTCTCCCTCATCAAGGACAAGAAGTTTTTTGAATATATCTCGGAACATGCCCAGGAGTTGCAAAAACGTCAAATAGAACCCATGCAATACGTTATCTATAAATGTGCGGAGATGCACATGCAACATATTGCCGAGGGAGGAGATCCTTTTGAGATGGGTTCTTCCAGACCTTTGGATTTTGGGCATTGGGCAGCCCATAAAATGGAGCACATGAGCGGATATCAATTGCGCCATGGCGAAGCGGTTGCCAAGGGAATAGCATTGGATGTCACCTACGCACAGCTTATCGGATTGATTTCGGAAAGGGAATTACGGTTTATTTTAGATGTAATGCTGGCTATTGGTTTTGATTTATCATTGCCCGTAAGTTCGGCATCGGAAATTTTGGGCTTATTGAATGGTATTGAGGAGTTTCGGGAACATCTGGGAGGGCAGTTGACCATTACGCTTATCTCCGAAATCGGAAAGAAACAAGATGTACATACCATAGATATGGAGGTAATGTCCCAGGCCGTCCAACAATTAAACCATCAATTTTCCTTAAAATAAACTGTTCATGCATATTGCCGGTAAATACCAACTTTCCTATTGTACCAATATACATCCGGGGCAAGATTGGGAAACTACTTTTGAGAATCTAAAAAGGTATGTTCCGGAGATTAAAAAAGCGGTTTCCGCGGATAAACCTTTCGGTTTGGGATTGCGTTTATCCAACAAAGCGAGCGAGGAATTGGCAATGGGCGATCGCATGGCGAATTTTCAAAAATGGTTAACGGAAGAAGACGTTTACGTGTTTACCATGAATGGATTCCCCTATGGAAATTTTCATGACGAACGTGTAAAGGATAAAGTTCATGCCCCGGATTGGACTACACAAGAAAGGTTGGTTTACACCAATCGGCTTTTCGATCAATTGGCGGTACTCTTGCCCAGTAACGTGTCCGGAGGGATTTCAACATCCCCTATAAGTTATAGGCATTGGCATGCTGCCCCTACCGATAAAAAGAAAGTCTTTGAAAAGGGGGCGGAAAACATGATCAGAGTTGCCCTGCATTTATCCCAATTGGAAAAATCCACCGGAAAGTATATGCATTTGGATATTGAACCAGAACCGGACGGACTTTTGGAGAACACGGATGAGGTGCTTTCCTTTTTTTCCGATCATTTAATTCCTATGGGAATTAAAATACTGGAAAACGAATTGAATTTGAACGACGTTGAGTCCGAAAAACTCATCAAACGTTATATCACCATTTGTTATGATATTTGCCATTTCTCCTTGGCGTATGAAGAACCGGAGATTACTTTTAAAAAATTTAGATCGGCCGATGTACAAGTGGGAAAAATTCAGGTAAGTGCGGCCTTAAAGGTGATATTCGGGACACCGGACCATGAAAGTATCTGGAACGCCTTGGCCCAATTTAATGAACCCACCTATTTGCATCAGGTAACGGAACAAAAGGATGGAATCGTCAAAACCTATAACGACCTGCCTCAAGTACTGGAGAAAAAAGATGGTCATAAAGAATTAAGGGCACATTTTCATGTCCCTATTTTTTTAGAGCGGTACGGTAATTTGTTTTCTACCCAGGACCATATCATAAAGACCCTGGACTATTTAAAGGACCATGTCGTTTCCGAGCATTTGGAAATTGAAACATATACTTGGGACGTACTTCCAAAAGATTTAAAACAAAACTTAACGGAATCTATTATTCGTGAGATCGAATGGTTGAAAACTAGAATCGTCCGATGAAAAAAACGATCGTCATCAATGTCGTAGGGTTGACCAAACGATTGGTCGGAGAGCATACACCGTTTATACGTTCTTTTTTGAAAAAGGGAAAAGGAGCATACATAAAACCGATAGTACCTGCCGTTACCTGTTCTATGCAATCTACCTATTTAACGGGAAAATGGCCTTCCCAACATGGTGTCGTTGGGAATGGTTGGTACTTTAAGGATGAATGTGAGGTTAAATTCTGGCGGCAATCCAATAAACTGGTGCAATCGCCTAAAATTTGGGGCGATTTAAAAAAGGAAAACCCGAATTTTACCTGCGCCAATCATTTTTGGTGGTACAATATGTACTCCAATGTGGACTATAGTATTACACCGAGGCCCAATTATCTGGCAGATGGTAGAAAGATCCCGGATATTTATTCCCATCCACCGGAATTACGGGATATGGCCCAAGCAACCTTGGGGACTTTTCCTTTGTTTGAGTTTTGGGGGCCAAAGACCAGTATCCGTTCGTCACAATGGATAGCGAATTCGGCCATACTCACGGATAAGGAGTATGACCCCACATTAACATTGATCTATTTACCGCATCTGGATTATAATTTACAACGCTACGGGCTGAATTTTGATAAAATATCCAAGGATTTAAGGGAAATAGATGGTGTAGTAAAACAATTGGTCGAATACTATACAGCAAAAGATACACGAATATTATTGCTTTCGGAATACGGGATTACCAATGTACATAGGCCGATCCATCTTAATCGTGTGTTACGGCAACATGGCTATCTGAATGTACGTACGGAAAGAGGTTTGGAACTTTTAGATGCCGGGGCCAGTGATGCTTTTGCTGTAGCGGATCATCAAATTGCCCATATTTATTGCAAGGATCCAGAACACCTGGAAGCCGTAAAAAAATTGTTATTGCAACAAAAAGGTGTTGAAAAGGTATTGTCAGAAGAAGAAATCAAAAGAGAACACCTTTATCATGACAGGTGTGGGGATTTGGTGGTAGTTGCCGACAAGGATTCTTGGTTTACCTATTATTTTTGGCTGGATGACGCCAAAGCACCGGACTTTGCCAGAATGGTGGATATCCATAAGAAACCGGGCTATGATCCCGTTGAAATGATGACGGATCCCAAGGATAAATGGACCATGGCCAAGGTTATCGGAAAACTGATGAAGAAAAAACTGGGCTTTAGAACGGTCATGGATATTATTCCGTTACAAGCGGAGTTGATCAAAGGTTCGCACGGTAGGATTCCCGAGGATAAAGACGATTATCCGTTTCTTATGACCAATACGGATTTACTTGAAAACGACCTGATAGAAGCAATAGATGTTTATAACGTCATAAAAACACACCTATTAAATTAACAGCTATGCATACTTTTTTTAAATTCCTTGGATTTTTGTTTACCGTATTATTTACACTGGGTGCCGTAGTGCAATACAATGATCCGGATGCATTTTTATGGATAATTATTTATGCGATCGCGGCCCTGATTTCGCTTTTATTTACCTTGGATAAAATAGGATATATCCTTCCCATGATACTGGGGATTTTAGGACTTATAGGCTTTACGTATTTATACCCATCTGATTTTCAAGGATTTGATTTGAATGATGGTGATATTAAGACCGTTGAATTGGGCAGGGAAGCTTTTGGGTTGTTGATTATAGCCCTGGTTTTGTTACTTTTTGCCTTTCGAATCAAGAAGGCATCAAAGATCTAGATCGAACTCTTTTCGGAGCAAGTCTATAACGGGATTCTTTTCCCGTAGTTTTTGGTATTTTTCCTCTGGGGTAAATGCAAACTTCTTGGCACTTTCCTCGTTCACTTTGATCTTCAATTGAATAAAGTGATTGTTAAGGTTGTTTCGCAAATAGGTCATTAGTTCGAACTGTTCCCGTTCGATCTCTTTCTTCATGGTGCCGTTGGGCAGTTCGATATGGATGGTATGGTTATCTCCCAGTTTGGGAACATCGGTATTCAGGTTGGATGCCAGGATTTTTTGGCCTTTAGTATCGATCAATGTCACAAAATCGGCCCAATGACGTTGCAAATCTTCGGCTGTAAAATCTTCATTGGGAAGATCATCCTCATCAACTACGACCTCTATTTTATTGAGTTCGTGTTCTTTCTTCGCTTTCAGGCTAGAAATGGATAATCCGGAAACACGTTTGTTGGGTGATGAAATCTGTATTTTTTTTGCGGTCGGTTCCTGAACCACCGTTGTTGTTTCTCCACTAGCAAGGGAAGTGATCGGTGCCACTGCCTCCTTAACAGGTAGTTCGGATGTTTCCGGTTTCAGTGTGCTTGTTTGATCCGTCCCGGCCTTTTGTGCTTCAAGGGGAGCGATTTCGATCTTGGGCGGGGGCGTAACCGTTGTAACGGGTTCTTCCGTGATTGTTTCTATCGTTTTTTCTTCGGCTACGGGTACTTTATTTTTCTTTGGAAGTACAGCTTCTTGAAAAAAGGCCGAAGGGGCAATAAAATTGACCGTAGTATTCTGAAGTGCTACAGATTCAGGATTTTTTTTTTCACCATCAAAATTGATGGAGGCCAGTTTCATTAAGGTAAGTTCGACCAATAAACGCTGATTTTTACTGGTCTTATATTTTAAGTCGCAATCATTGGCCATATCCAGGGCTTGTAATAAAAATCCGCTGGAGGTCTTTTGGGATTGCTCCCGATAATTTTTTTGTGCCGCTTCCCCTACCTCTAATAAGGTTATGGTATCCTGGTGTTGACACACCATTAAATCCCTGAAATGGGAAGCAAGCCCAGCTATAAAATGATGACCGTCAAAACCGAGTGCCAAGGTCTTGTTGAACAAAACCAAAAGTTGTGGAATATTATGTTGTAGGATCAGATCTGTTGCCTCAAAATAGGTGTCGTAATCCAATACGTTCAAGTTTTCCGTAACCGCTTTTCGGGTTAATGTTTTTCCTGAAAAACTCACGACACGGTCAAAAATAGAAAGGGCGTCCCGCATGGCACCATCCGCTTTTTGGGCAATGATATGTAATGCGTCCTCTTCGGCGTTTACCCCTTGGCTTTCTGCGATATACTTTAAATATTCGGCAGCATCTTTAACGGTAATTCTTTTAAAATCAAATATTTGACAACGTGAAAGTATCGTGGGGATGATTTTATGCTTCTCCGTAGTGGCCAAAATAAAAATGGCGTGCTTTGGCGGCTCTTCCAATGTTTTTAAAAAGGCGTTGAAAGCCGATTGCGAGAGCATGTGTACCTCGTCAATGATATAGACTTTATATTTTCCTACCTGTGGTGGAATACGTACCTGGTCTATTAAACTTCGGATATCGTCCACAGAATTGTTGGAGGCCGCATCCAGTTCAAAAATATTAAAGGCAAAATCCTCATCGGCACTTTCCGTACCATCGGAATTGATCTGTTTGGCCAAAATTCGGGCACATGTGGTCTTTCCTACGCCCCGTGGCCCACAGAACAAAAGTGCCTGCGCTAAATGATCGTTGTCTATGGCATTTTGGAGCGTATTGGTAATGGCCTGTTGCCCCACAACGTCCTTAAAGGATTGGGGCCTGTATTTACGTGCCGATACAATAAAAGGTTCCAAAATATTTTGATTTAGTACTAACACAAATATAAAAATCGTGTCGTATTCTTGGATGTATTTAAGTTAGAGATCATCCTTAGTTATCAACAATTACAGTACATTTGCGCCTAGCAGGCCACCTTATCGCGGTTCGCTCTGGCGAAACGAGGAAAGTCCGGACACCATAGTGCGGTATAGCGGGTAACACCCGTCTCCCGATAGTTATCGGGACGGACCAGTGCAACAGAAAGCAAGTACAGTTCGGCTGTAGTGAAATCAGGTAAACTCTATGCGGTGAAACGTCATGTAAATCGGCAATTAAGGGCGGCACGTCCGAGCCGAAGGGTAGGCGGTTGGAGCCTTGGGGTAACTTAAGGTCTAGATAAATGATAAGGGTCCGTTTTTTGACGGAGACAGAATCCGGCTTATGGCCTGCTTAATTAAAAAAGACCGAATATCGATTCGGTCTTTTTTAATTTATCCAAGTATTCGGATGTTTTATTCGATTCGTTTTAACTTAATCGTTGAATCAACAGATGTGTTGATTGGGGATTCTGCAATATCTGTGGCCACATTTTGAATGAATACTAATTCTCCATCCGTATTAAAAGAAGCCTTAAGGGCTTGGTCTTCGGAGAATTCACTAAACTCTACGTCATTTGCATCAAATTCGAACAAGACACCATCAAAAGTAATGGAGTCCTCGGAAAAACTATATGTTCCCGTTTCAGAAACTCTGTCAATAGTTTGGGTATCGGCATCAAAGGGAACACCGTTTATTTTTCCTGTGGTCACAATATCATAACTGCCTTCAACCGTATAGGTTGTTTCGGTCAATGTGAGAATATAATCAAAATTTTCGCCTACGCTTTTGGTAGAGCTGTTAAGTGGTATTTCCGCTATTTCCCCATCTATATTTATATCTACAATAAAAGATGTTACCGCCCATTTACCGATTAAAGATTGAGCATCTATTGGGGTGGTATCTTCATCCTCTTTGTCACAAGATAGGAAAAGAACAGCTAGGAAAAGTGTAAATATTCTTAATGATTTCATGATTTGGTATTTTTAGTTCTTACCAAAACGATTAAAAATGAAAATACGTATAAAAAGAGTTTTTATTTTTGGCGATAGTTTATGTGGGATAAGGTCAAGAAAAAATTTCCTTAGTATCAAAAAGTCAACACTTTTCTTAGGGCTGTTGTAACCAAGAGGAGGTTTGTTAAAAACTAAACACTAAAAAAACTAAACACGCTTCCGCCATATTTTCTAAAGCGGTCAAAATGGGGGAGGTGCTCCAAACTCATTTGTTTGGCATGTTCAATGATCAACGTCCCATCTTCCATAAGGAGGTTGTGTTTAAAGACCAGTTCGGGCAACTTTTCAAAATCTTCTTGAGGCATATCATAGAAAGGGTCGGCAAAGATGATATTGAACCGTTCCGTGTTTCTTTCCAAAAAAGAGAACACATCACTTTTTAGGATTCGGATACCCATCTCCAAATCTTTGGAAACCTTATCCACATAGTGCACGCAACCCGTATGGGCATCAATGGCCAGAATATCCGTTGCACCACGGGAAGCAAACTCAAAGCTAATATTGCCCGTTCCGGTAAAAAGGTCCAATACTTTTACATCCTCAAAATAATAGCTGTTGTTGAGGATGTTGAACAGCCCTTCTTTGGCCATATCCGTAGTAGGCCGTACAGGTAATTTCTTTGGGGCGGTTAAGTGCCTGCCCTTGTGTTTTCCAGAGATAATACGCATTAAAGGGTGTTTAGTACGGTAAAGTCAATGGAATTGGTTTGGGGCTCGCCCAATTCCAGATGGTGGGGTACGGGAGGTACAAAAATAGTGATATGTTGTATATAATTATAGCAAAGTTGAAAGAGGGCATCGTCCTCTTCTATGGCACCGAACAATTTTACGGCAACGGTTTCGGTATCCAACTCCAACTGCTCCAGAACGAACAAAAGGTAATAAGCAAAATCCTCTTTGGTCCGATACAAAAAGCTATTATAGAGCAATAGTTGTCTTTGCCTTATGACTATAATATCCAATTGCTCTTTTCCTACATGGGCGTAGCACACGGTATCTTTGAGTGATCCATGATTGTTGAGAAGGGATTGTATCAGTACCGTGCCATTGTGCATATAGGTGAATTCCCCAAAAAGCCCGTACACATAATTGTTGATGTTCATATAGGGTACGTACACGTTCATCATATCCTGATTTTCAATTTCGTCGTATGCCAAAACATCGGTAGGCAATACTTTGGTATTGAATTTTAGGTAATGGGAAAGTTGATCGGGATCGAACAAGGGTTTGGGAACCAATCCAAACAAAATATTCTGGTGTACCACTACCACTTCGTCAAACTGTTTTTGTGCTAGTCGGTGTTTTTCCATCAACTCTGCAAGTTTCTTTTGCAGTGTTATTGGGTTTTGTTCCCTTGGAAAAATTATATTATCGGAAATCAGAATCCGATGCGAAACCGTATCGGCCACACAAAAAGAAAGTCCATTCAAGCTTACCTGAATGGACAATTTTTTAAAATTCCTATTCGCTATGTCTAAGCGATTATTGGTCGTCTTTTTTGTCATAGATCGGAGGCCAGTTGCCGCTGGTGCTAACTTCTTGTAGGGAACCTACTATTATTTCGCTACCATTTACTTCTTCTACGCTGATCTGTGCATTTTCCCGAGATACCAAATCCTTGGGTTGATCCGCCAATAAAATGCTTTTTGAGACTTTAGCTTCAAAAACCGGAGCCCTATAACCACTTTTTTCAATAACACTTGCTTTCATCGTAATTTTCTCTCCGGAAACCCCGGGAACGTCCATCAGGTTTTTATACCGTGTATCTTTTTTGAACAAAGAATCCTTTACGGAGACAAATCCTAAAGTATCGATAATAACCGTATCCTTTTGTAAATCGATTTGATATGTTTTGTCATAGCGCATAAAGGAAGAATCCTTTTGCGTAGTAATGACATATTTTCCGGTATCCACAAACTTGATCAAACTATTAAAATTCCCCGCATATCTACCATTGACCGTTTTATAAGCTTCTTGGGAATTTCGGATGTCCTTTAACTTGGCAACGACCTTACCAAAGCGTTCTTGCTTGACCTTCTTAAATTCGATAGGTCCTGTTATGGAGTTATATATAAGGTAACCTAAAAAGATACATCCAATCCAAAGTACAATCTGTATAATGGTCTTCATTTTCGTAAGTGTTAATTTAATTTTGTGGTTCTCACAAATCTACAATTTTTTTTTAATGGGAAAAGTTTTTGACCTAAAAATCATCTTTATCTTTGAGCCTTTATGAAACCGCTCACACCTGTTAATTTCTTTAGTTTGTTGGAATCCAGGTTCCCACATGAACCTACCTTAAAACAGGAAGCGGCCATGCGGAAATTGGCCGCTTTTATTTTGGGGGACAGGAAAGAGGAAGTCTTTCTTTTAAAAGGGTTTGCGGGAACGGGAAAGACCACGCTGATAGGTACTTTAGTGAACAGTCTCTGGAAAGTACGAATGAAATCCGTGCTTATGGCCCCTACGGGACGTGCCGCCAAGGTCATGGGCAATTATTCCGATACACGGGCATTTACCATTCACAGGAAAATCTATTTTCCAAAAAAACACAGTGGGGGTGGAGTACAGTTTATTTTGGCTCCCAATAAACATAGGGATACGGTCTTTATCGTAGATGAAGCCTCCATGATTCCGGATACACCGGCCGATTCCAAGCTATTTGAGAACGGTTCGTTACTGGATGATTTAATGATGTTCGTCTATTCCGGTCACAATTGTAAATTGATCTTGATCGGGGATACGGCACAATTGCCTCCGGTACATTTACAATTGAGTCCCGCCTTGGATGGGGATAAACTCTCCTTGAACTATAATAAGGAAGTAATCCCTTTAGAACTGGATGAAGTAGTGCGCCAAGCCCAGGATTCAGGTATTTTGGTGAATGCCACCCTGCTTCGGGAACAATTGCAAGGGCATTATTTTGATGAGTTTCGATTTAATGTGGAACCTTTCGGGGATATTGTCCGTTTGGTAGATGGTCATGAAATACAGGAAGCCATTGACGGTTCCTATTCGGAAAACGGCAAGGAGGAAACCGCTATAATAGTCCGCTCCAATAAGAGGGCCAATCTATATAATTTGAACATTAGGGAGCGTATCCTCTTTTTGGAAAATGAATTGGCCGTTGGGGATTATATGATGGTGGTGAAGAACAACTACTTTTGGTTGAAACCCAATTCCGAAGCTGGATTTATTGCCAATGGGGATATTATAGAAATTTTGGAAATTTTTGCGTTCAAGGAACTCTATGGGTTCCGGTTTGCGGAAGTGAAGGTACAGATGGTGGATTACCCCAATATGAAACCCTTTGAGACCGTTTTGTTATTGGATACGATAAAGGCCGAGTCCCCGTCACTGTCCTATGAAGATGGAAACAGGCTTTATCAGGAAGTAATGAAGGATTATGCACACGAGAAATCCAAATACAAGAAATTTTTGGGCGTAAAGAACAACAAATACTTTAATGGGCTACAGGTCAAATTTTCCTATGCCATAACCTGTCATAAATCCCAAGGGGGACAATGGGATACCGTTTTTGTGGAACAACCTTATTTGCCCAATGGCCCAGATCGTGAATACTTACGTTGGTTATATACCGCAGTGACCAGGGCCAAGCAAAAGTTATACCTTATTGGTTTTAAGGATGATTTTTTTGTTGCTTAAGAAAAGGGTAATTTAGTAACAAGGAAAAAAACAAGAACAGATCGATACATATTATTTTTAAATCTGATACTTGAACTTTAAAAAATGACATCCGAAACCATTATCAGTATTTTTTTGGGAATAGGCCTGGCGGCATCCGTAGGCTTTCGGGTATTCCTGCCCTTGTTCGCTTTAAGTCTTGCTTCCTATTTTGGGGTGTGGGATTTGAACGAAAATTGGGAATGGATCGGTAGTTTGGTCGCGGTTCTTACTTTGGGTATCGCCACAGTGGTTGAAATCTTCGCTTATTTTATTCCGTGGTTGGACAATGTACTGGATAGTATTTCGGTTCCTTTGGCCGCCATTGCCGGAACTGCCGTAATGGTCTCCACGATCGCCGATTTAGATCCGGTGGTTACATGGTCCCTTGCCATTATTGCCGGAGGTGGTACCGCAACGGCCATAAAGGGAGTAGGGGCAACGGGGAGACTGGCCTCCACTGCAACTACGGGTGGATTGGCAAATCCGGTGGTCTCAACAGTGGAAACGGGTACGGCGGTAGTGGTTTCCATCGCCTCTATTTTTGCGCCAATTCTAGGAGCTATACTGGTCATCATTATTTTGACCGTTATTTTCAGGATATATAGAAGTTTAAAACCCGGGAAAAAGAGTACTTAGTTATGGGGCGGGAATAAAGAAGTAGGCGGTATTCAGTAGGCAGTTGTAGGTTTGGATTTCCCGGTTCGTGTAAATTCGTGAAATTATTTTCGGTCTAAAAAAATATTGAAAAGCAAGAATATAGGTTCATGAAACCTGCCTGTATAAAATCGAGTATGTATCAATTATAAAACCAAAATAGAGAACAAGTGAAGATTATTGCAATGATACCCGCCAGATATGCGGCTTCCCGGTTTCCGGCAAAATTAATGCAGGACCTACACGGAAAACCTGTAATTGTTAGAACCTATGAAGCGGCTATGAAGACGGGGCTTTTTGACGATGTATATGTGGTTACGGACAGTGATGCCATTTATGACACTATTACCGGAGAAGGGGGTAAGGCTATTATGAGCCTAAAGGAACACGATTGTGGGAGTGACCGTATTGCGGAAGCGGTCATGAATATGGATGTTGATATTATTGTAAATGTTCAGGGCGACGAACCTTTTACGGACCGTGAGAGTTTGGCCGGGGTCATGGAGGTTTTTCAAGAGGATGTGGACAACGAAATAGATTTGGCCTCTTTAATGGTAAAGATTACCGATGAGAATGAAATAAACAATCCCAATACGGTAAAGGTAATTGTGGACAATAGAAATTTCGCCCTTTATTTTTCAAGGGCGCCCATACCGCATCCAAGGTCAAAAAATGACCGTACCGTACACTACAAGCATAAAGGGATCTATGCTTTTAGAAAGAGGGCTTTGATGGACTTTCAACGTTTGCCCATGTTGCAATTGGAAGCCACGGAAAAGATCGAGGCCATACGTTATCTGGAGTACGGGAAGAAAATAAAAATGGTAGAGACCTCGGTTCAAGGGATCGAAATAGATACGCCCGAAGATTTAAAGAGGGCACAGGCCGCATGGAGATAGATTTTAAGGGAATAAAAGTCATTGGGTTTGATGCCGATGATACACTTTGGGTGAACGAAACCTATTTTAGGGAGACAGAAGAAAAATTTTCCAAACTTCTGGAAGATTATGAGACCAGAAACAAAATAGACCAGGAACTCTTTAAAATGGAAATGAAAAATCTGGAGCTGTACGGTTACGGTATCAAGGGTTTTATGCTGTCCATGATAGAATCTGCCCTGGAATTGTCAAATAATGGGATTTCTCAAGCAACGCTTTTGGAAATATTGAATCTTGGTAAAAAGATGATCGCACATCCCGTGGAATTGTTGGATGGGATAGAAGAAATTTTGAATAAATTACAAGGTAAATATAGATTGATTGTCTTGACCAAAGGTGATTTGCTCGATCAGGAACGAAAACTGGAACGCTCGGGCCTTTCCAAGTACTTTCATCATGTAGAAGTATTGAGCGACAAAAAAGAAAAGAATTATAGAGATTTGTTGGAGCATTTGAATATTGATGTAAAAGAGTTTTTAATGATCGGCAATTCCTTAAAATCGGATGTTCTGCCTATCGTGAATATCGGTGCTAAGGCTATACATGTTCCTTTTCATACCACATGGAAACATGAAGAAATAGCCGAACCTGAACAAAAAACAGGATATATGGGTATTAATTCCTTGAAAAAGATATTACAGTACCTTTAAAAGTAAGAATGGAGTTAAAAAAAGAAATAACATTGAAGAAGATACCTACTAAAGCTTCGGAACAATACAGGAATTTTCCCATGGTGCCAAGAGTGGTCTTTGGCAATGGAAGTTTTGACCGTCTTGGAGATATTCTAATGCCCAAGAGAAAACACTCGGAAGCCCCTATGATCTATTTGGTGGACGATGTTTTTGAAGGAACCGGGCTTCCGGCCCGCATCCCGAAAATATTTTGTGATCAGATTATTTTTATTTCAGCGGATGAAGAACCTAAAACAGCGCAGGTAGATGCCCTGGTCAAAATGATCCGCAAGGAATTTTCCGCACCGCCTTCCGGCATTATTGGTATAGGCGGCGGTACACTTTTAGATCTCGCAAAGGCCGTTGCTATTTTAATGACCAATAAAGGAAGGGCGGCAGATTACCAAGGTTGGGACTTGGTCAATAAGAAGTCCGTTTATCATGTGGGGATACCCACGATCAGTGGTACCGGAGCCGAGGTTTCCAGAACTACCGTACTTTTGGGGCCCGATAAAAAACTGGGTATAAATTCAGATCATACCACCTTTGATCAAGTAATCCTTGACCCCGAATTAACGAAAGGCGTTGATCCAAAACAATGGTTCTATACAGGAATGGATTGCTATATCCATTGTGTGGAATCCTTAAATGGAACCTATTTGAACGCCTTTAGCCAAAGCTATGGGGAAAAGGCCCTTGACCTTTGTAAAGAAGTGTTTTTAACAGATTTACCTGAAGATAAATCCAGGGACAAACTTATGATGGCCTCTTGGCATGGAGGTATGAGCATTGCTTATTCACAGGTAGGTATCGCACATGCCATGAGCTATGGCCTGGGGTATCTTTTAAAGATAAAGCATGGTATAGGTAATTGTTTGGTGTTTCAACATTTGGAAGCGTTTTATCCAGAAGGTGTTGCCCTATTTC
This sequence comes from Maribacter spongiae, assembly GCF_047345125.1. Taxonomy (NCBI): domain Bacteria; kingdom Pseudomonadati; phylum Bacteroidota; class Flavobacteriia; order Flavobacteriales; family Flavobacteriaceae; genus Maribacter; species Maribacter spongiae. Next base: position 127,578 of record NZ_JBLFEQ010000008.1, read on the forward strand.
ATAAAATGATGGAAAAACACGGTATTGAACTGCCTAAGGGGATATGCGGACATTTGTCCGAATCCGAATTTGATAAAATGGCTGCTATAGCCTTAGGGATGGAGCCATTGTGGGAAAATGCATTGGGGGAAAATTGGAAAACTATCATTACGGTCGGGAAATTAAAATCCATTTATCGTAAAATTTAGATGACGACTTTATTGCTGTGTTGTTAATATACCCTTTGAGAGATGAGTACATGCCTGCCTATATACATGTCAAGGAACTAAATAGGGTCTATTTAAAAATATACAATGAGGGGTCTTGCCAAGTTCATTTATTTTAAGGTATTGGGATGGTCGCTCAAGGGAGAGTTTCCTTCCTATTTGGCCAAATGCGTTATTATAGTAGTGCCCCATACCAGTTGGTGGGATTTTTTATTGGGACTGCTCATTCGCAAGGTGTGGAACGAGGAAATCAATTATATCGGCAAAAAGAGTCTTTTTGATTCTCCTTTTGGGTGGTTTTTTAGATGGACGGGCGGTGCGCCCATTGACCGTAGTAAGAACAATGATACCGTTAACGTCACGGCAGAAATTTTCAGGCAACGTAAGAAATTCCGATTGGCATTATCACCTGAAGGAACACGTAAAAAAGTAAAACAATGGAAAACGGGATTCTACTACATTGCAAAAACAGCTCAGGTTCCTATCGTTCTTGTGGCCTTTGACTATGGTAAAAAGGAAATCAAGATTTCCGAACCCCATTTTATTTCAGGGGATAGGAATACGGATTTTAAGGACTATAAAATTTTTTTTAAAGATGTGAAGGGCAAAGTACCCGAATATAGTTTTTAGCCACGATTTCGTTCTATTAATTTTTTGACCGGTGGCTCCTCTGGCTCCTCTTTCTTTTTGGTGTTTCCCGGAAATACCATGGAAGTGCTGGAATAAGAGGTTCCAAAGGTTGCCGCTGCGGCATATACCTGATCTATGGCATCCAAGACCTGATGTTCGGAAAGTTCTTTTAACGGATGTATAAAAACGGACCAAATGATTTCATCGCTCAAGGCATATTTAACGTCCAGGGCAGAATGAAAATTAGCGACCATGGCATTTAAGAGTTGATCCTCCTCAATTTCTTTCCGTTCTATGATCGGAGAAATTATCCGCATCCTATTGGCATTGGTATCATAAACACAGATCAGAGGGCGTTCTTTGTATAGGAATTGGTAGGCATTGCCATTCACAATGGTAGTATCCGATACTTGGGTAATGAGCTCTCCGAGTTTTTCTCCACTCATTTGCTGGGCGGTAAGGGCAACAGGAATAATAATAATGAGCAGAAGGAAGATATTTCTCATAATAATCGGTTTACCAATAAGTCGATTGTATTGTATGGGAATTACAACCACCCAATAATCTGAGCTGAAAGGGAGGTTGACCAACCTCCTTTTTATCATTTTATAAAATGTTATTCCTGCATCGTATGGTGCACGTTCTGTATACTGTCTTTATAATATTGAGAAAATTTATTTTGTTCAATATAAGTATATGAATATTTCAAAAATCGATTGAAAATTGCTAAACCATATATGATTTGATTTCATTATGGATGTGATTTACCCTTACTATATAAAAATTGACCAGCATTCATATCTCGAACTACACCTGACTTTTTGATAATAAATAAAGGCAAGTACAAAAAGATTCCAATAAGGGAGAAAACCAGTCCGCCGATTGATCCGGCAGCAAATGCAAACCAGAATACCTCGTTCTGTCCGTCGAATACAAAGGGAATAAGGCCCACAATGGTAGAGACTATGGTTAGCAGAACGGGTATGATCTTATAATTGAACGCTTTGAAATAAATTGATACAACATTTTTGTGGGGGTTCCGTTTTTTTAAATTATTGAAATCGTTGATGATATAAAGAGCTGAGTTCACACTAATACCGCTCAACAAAATGAATGAGGCATATCCCCCTTGGTCAAAGTTAAAGTCGAACCAATAAAAGGTAAGGAACACCCCCACGAACGAAATGGGCACCATGCTAATAATGGCCAGAGGTAGCTTTAATGATTCGAGCAATATGGCACAAATAAAAAAGATGATTACCACGATGACAAACAGGTAATAATATTGTTTTTTGTCGTTTTTGTTCCACCAACCGTTGTATTGCGGGGCCAACACTTCATAGCCTATGGGCAATAAGGCAGAAAATTCCTCTATTTGCCCATCCTTGAACTTTTTGGCCAAAGGTTGGGTCCCTATAAAATTATAGGAAATGACCAAACGATAGTTTTGATTGATTTTTTTAATGGTATTTCCGCTCTTCCGTTTGGTTATGGTAACCAATTCCTTTAATTTATATTCGTTGCCGTTCAAGGTAATAGGAGTTTGTTTTAAGTCCCAGACATTGAATTTTGCATATGTATTGGACATCAACTTTACCTGTTGTAACTCATTATCATTGATTACCGATTGCAACTGGCCTGAATGCAATCTGTCCTTGAGAGATCCATAAAGTTGTGATTTTGAAATATCGGCCAAGGCCAAACGCTCTCCATCAAAATCAAGGTAGTATTCGAATAAAGGACTATCGCCCCATTCACCACTGCCAATTTCAACCTCCTTTACCCGTCCGTCGGACTCTTTTTTTAATTGCTCTTTTAAAATTTCCGCATAGCGGTATAGCTTATCATAGTTATATCCTTGCAAGATAATCCGCTCACTCTTGTAGCCCGTGCCCAGGGCATTGGAAAAGCCCCTTCCGACACCGCTCACCGTCCAGTCCAACCCACCAAGGCTTATGGACTTCGCCTCCAAAAGACTTTTTAGTGTATAAGGAAACGATCCGAATTCATATTCTTCTTTAAAATAGATATTGATATTGGAGTTTCTGTAACTTGTAACCCGGGTTTCAAAAAGTTCCACTTCGTCAAAGGAAATTATGTACTGCTCCATTTTTTGTACGGCCACATCCAACTGCTGTATGGTACAACCTTCCGGCATGGCACCGGTGACCCGTAATGTGGTGCGCTCCGGTTCGGCATAATAGGAATTCTCAAACACATTTTCTGTAAACAATCGCAATGTACCGCCAATGGTTTTTTCCAGAATAGGGCGTATCTCGTTGGAAAACCACTCGTTACCCATGGTGTCATTGTATAGCTCTCGCCAAAAGCCTTCACCCTCTATTTTTTGTGGGGCTAAATGTAATGGTAGGCCAAAACCGAGTACGAAAAGGGCCAATAATACCCATTTGGGCAATGGTCTTTTAAAAAGGCCCATCACACGTGCATACCCCTTGGTAAAATGGACAATCCTTCGCTTTCGTTTTCTGGAAAAATGTTTTCGTTTTTCCACTATTTCGAACTTATCCAAAAGGGCCGGTATAAAATGGAAGGATATAAGCAACGAAACCCCGATGTTTATGGCAATGACCAGCGCAAAGTCCCAAAGATTCAAACGTTGACTTTCTTCTAATAAAAAGATGACCAACACGGCTCCAATAGTGGTCAGGGTGGCTGCCAAAATTGCCCAGAAAGCTTTTTTGTTCCTCTTGTTCCGCAAATGGTCCATCATAACAATACTATTGTCAATGATAATCCCAAACGAAATGGTAATGCCTGCAAAGGAGTAGAGTTGTAATTGGATGTCCAAAGCGTAATAAAAAATAACGGCCACCAAAAGGTTCACTGCGATGCCTAGAAAAAGAACGATCAGGTATTTTAGGTTTCGGTACACTACAATGACAAGCACCAAGAGTATAAACAGTGAAAATAAGGTCCGTAACTCTATTTTTTGCAGTTCCTCTACTAGGAACTCCGTGGTATCCTGGGTCAGTTTGATTTGGTAGCCCGAATCCAGATCGGTCTTTAACTGGTTTATCTCTTCCCTAACAGTCTTGGCGAGTTGAATGGTATTTACTCCTTTCTCGGGATAGATGACCATGTTCAGGGTGTTCAATCCATTAATTCGATAATAGGCGTTTACCGGCCCTTCTTTAAAACGTATTTGGGCAATATCTCCTAAATATATCATCCGATTCCCGGTTTTTTTGATGGGAATCTTCTCCCAGTCCAGCTCCTTGACAGGTCTGTACAAAAGCTGTACGGCCAGTTCGTGCAGACTCTTTTGTTCGTCCGATTCATAGACAATGCCTACACCCAGTTCGTTTTTTTGCAGGTACCCATTTATGGCACCACCTACTTCTTCGACCGACAGCTTCAATCGGAGCAACCTATCGGCACTGTAGGTAATGGCCCATTCGTACGGGGAGGCCCCATATACATCGGCTCTTGCCACTCCTTTGATATAAGACAATTTGGGCAAAATGTGGTCATCCGCATATTTTTTGATGTAATAGGGACTTTCGTTGGAATTGATGCTGTAGGACAAAATAGGGGAATTTCCTTCAGAAGCAGCACTGATGGAGAGGGCCGGATACCCCACTCCCAATGGCAGTTTGGGATAGGCCTGACGAATTAGATTGGCCACCTCAAAACGTACGGCATCCATATCCGTCCCCTTCTTGAATCCTATGTTGATACGACCGTTCCCCTTTTGGGAGGTGGAATTGATTTCCTTTACCCCCTGCACTACATTAAACAGTCCTTCCAATTTGGAAGTCACTTCCTGTTCCATGACCTTGGCCGAAGCATTGGGCCAGGAATAACTTACGGAAAGAGATGGCGTACTGCGGTCACTGGTCAGCTGTACATTGAGAAATGGCACCAGACAGATTCCTATAATGGATAGGGCCACAAAAGTGGTAATGATACTGAAGGAAGATAAATAACGCTTCATTGTATATCATCTATATTTTTAAAAAATCTATCCCAATTAAACCTTTCCTGGTAATTGGAAAACAACACATATTGAACCTTACCAATGGTATTCTCCTCTGGCACAAAACCAATGTAACGGGAGTCCATGGAACCTTTTCGGTTGTCGCCCATTACAAAGCAATAATCCTGTTTAAAGATATATCGATCCACTTTTTTTCCATCCAAATAGTAATGTCCGTTGCTTTCAACTAATTGTACTTTTTCGTGTTCCTTTAAAGCTCTTTTATAAAGTGTATGGGTAAAGAAATCCAGTTTTACGGTCATTCCCTTTTTGGGTATAATCATCGAACCCATATCGTCCAGGGTCCATTGAGTTCCCTTTGGCAGGGCAAAAAGTCCTTTTTTGATATCAAAAGTATCCAGCTCCATTTCCACTCTCTTGACTTCCGATAGATTTTCCAATAGCCGTTTTTCTTTGTGGGAGAAGATACCTTTCAGCATTCCAGGGATTTTATTGTCAGGATAAACCGATATTTGGAGTGCCAAAGAATCCAGTTGTCGATAGAACTTTCGTTTGTTCCCTATTTGCAATTGATAGGTATTTTTAATGGTTTCCGGTTCTATATATTGTTTCTTGTTTATAAATACTTTTCCCTTATCGATGGAAAGTGTATCCCCAGCTACTGCCACACAACGCTTGACTACAAAAAAATTACGGTTAAGCTGATAGACCAACACATCCCCTTGCTTTATATGATGATTTCCACTCAACCGTTTATAAGGCCACCAGTTTTCATCCATGGCCATACGTGCTTTTTCATTCATATAGAACAATAGGTTCACCCATGAAATCTCAAAAGGACTTCGGGGTAATTTAGGGCCATAAGTCAATTTGTTGACCAGAATTACGTCTCCCGGAAATAGAGTGTTTTCCATGGAACTACTGGGAATCCGATAGATGTCTACAATCAATAGTTTTATCCCTATACTGGTCGTAAAAATGAACAAAAAGAAAAAAATTCCCTTGGAAATTCTATGGATCGTCCTATGCCTTATCCTCTTAATGTTGTGGAATATCAATACGTAGACAACGACCAATCCAAAGAGCATCAAAGCCAACCAAAAAAGGCTCAGAAATAACAAGAGTGAAAGCAGTAAGAAGAAAAATATTTTTCTCCAATGCTTTTTTATGTACATGGTTTCCAAGCGTCTCCCTTTTAGAATTTCAATCATTTTTTATTTTTACGGCACCAACACAAGGAGTATCTATTTAATACCAAAAAATTCATTTTAATAACTATCTTCTCAGGAGTTTTTCAAAATCCTCGTTCAAGGTGGACCGATCCATAAAATTATAGAGGGTCATCTGTTGCACCCCATGGTAGTACTCCCAATACTGTTGCAAACTCTGTACATAGTTTTCCGATGCTGTTTGCCATGCCCTACGGGCCGTTAATAGGCGTAACAGATCTACCTTACCGGAAAGGAACCGCCGCTCTGTAATGGTATAGGATTCTTCGGCAATATTCCTTGTCCTTAGAGCCACCGCCACCAGACCTTCCTGAAGGTTATAATTGTTTACTTTTTGTGATAGTTGCTGTTCTATATCATTTTCGGCCTGTTTATTTTCAATATCGGCCAATTCTTTGTTCATACGGGCTTTTTGGATATTTCCTTTGCGTTCCCCCCAATCCAACAGGGGCATGCTGAACTGAACGGCCACCAACTGCTGATCTAAAAAGTTGCTATAGGCATTGGCAAAATCATCTGCCTGTTGGTTAAGGCCATAGCTGGCATTGATGGAGAGATCAAAGCGGTTTTCCTTAATGGCACGGTCTAGATCCCGCTCTGCATTTATCTTTTTGATTCCGATATCCAATAATCCGGGATTGTATCTATGGACCATCTCCCGAGCCTCTTCCAAGCTTATCTTCATACTGGAAATGACTTCGGGCAGTTCTGGAACAAACCCGGACAGATTTCCCTGGTCCAGAAACAGTTGCAATTCTGATACCACTTCCTGTAATTGTTGTTCTGTCTGGGCCAAGTTGGTGTCTGCCGTAAAGGTCTCCAATTCCAGATTCAAGAGATCGTCCCGTTCTATGGTTCCAAGGGGATATCGTTTCTGACCTATCTTAAAAAGTCGATCGGCATTTTTTTTGTTCTCGACCGCAATCAGCACCTTGGTATTGGCCAAGGCCCATTGAAAGAAAAGGGATATTGTTTTTACGTTCAAAGCCTCTTGTTGGGAAATGTATTCCTTTTTGGCCCTTTCATATTCCAATGCAGCTGTCTTATTCTGCCATTTGAGTTCATTAAAGGCCATCAATGGTTGGTTCAGCCCTATACGAACAGGGGTGGTACTGTAATTTTTGATAGTCGCGTCGTCACTGAAGTTCACAAAGCGATTAAAGGTGGAATTGACGAACACAGTTGCCCCTGTGGCCATGATGTTCTGGTTGATGGAAAGCTGTCCGAAGGTATTCAGGTTACGCTGTTGACGATACACATCAATATTGTTGACAGGGTCATAGCGTTGTACAAAAGATCGGTTGAAAGTAAAAGGTTGCAGATCCAGGTTCACTTTTGGAAGCAACCTGGCCTGAAAGGAACGGTATTCCCAGTATCCCACGGCATACTGGCGTTTGGCCCTAAAGGCATCCAAGGCACTTTCATGAGCCATTTTCATGGCCATTTCCAACGTTAATGTCTTTTTTTCCTGTGCTTTTACGGACATTGAAAAAACAATGCATACAATGCATATCATTTTCCCGAAAGGAAAGGTCTTTCTATACCACATAATTTTTCTTTTTTGCCAGTTGATAGTAACACAAGGGAATAAAATAGAGGCTTACCAAAGTACCTATCAACATGCCCCCTATCAAGGCCACTGCCAATGGAGCTTGCAATTCTCCTCCCAAGCCTCCGGTCAAGAGCACGGGGACCAAGGCCAAAATAGTGGTCAAACTAGTCATCAATATGGGTTTAAGCCTCCGCTGTCCTGCCACTATCAAGGCTCGTAACAATGAATGGCCCTGTCGTTGCAATTGAAGGATGGTGTCCATTTTTAAAATGGAATCATTGATAATGATACCGCTCATGACCACAATGCCGATCATGGACATGAGATTAATCCCCATCCCAAAAATCAATAAAAAGAAAAAGGCCCCTGCCATGGCTACGGGAACTTCCATTAAAATAATGAAAGGCAGTACCAAGGATTCAAATTGGGATGCCAGGATAAAATACAATAACAGCAAGGTAATGGCCAAGACTACTGCTAATTCCCCGACCAATTTTCGATTGTTGATCAAGCTTCCCCCAAAGGATACGTCATAGTCGCGATTTTGACCTACTATTGACTTTGTGATACCCACAACTTCTTTCTCTTGTCTTCTATTTATAAAAAAGTCAACAGGGTAATATTCCCCTTCCTTACCGGCAGTAATGGTCCTCAAATCCTTGGTATGGGCTTTGGTAAGAAAATCATTCACATTATAATAGGTACTATCATTGGTCTTGACCGTAGTTTCCTGAAGCACTTCTTGTATCGTTTTTTCCCTGCCCCCTAAAATAACGGGCACAAAATCCTGATTTTCTACCAAAGACAGAACCTCCTTCTCATTAAAGGCACTTTTCAATGCATTGTCCATAAGGTTTTTGGACACTCCGTAGACTATCATTTTCTCAGGGTCCGCCGATAAGGCAATTTGGTCTTCCCATGCAATAGGCTGCATACTCGTATGGGGTAGGTTTTCCTGCAATTCATGGATGAGTTTCTCCAATCGGCCATTTTGGGAAGACCCTATATTTTCTACACTTCTAATTTTGGCGGTCAAAGGAGCCAAATCATCAGAAAAAATAAGGGTAAAAAGATTGTCCACATTTTCAAAATTCACTATGGCCATAGAATAGTCCTTCTGTAGTTGATTGGTCAAACTTCTTTTTATGGCCTCCAATCCATTTTCCATACCTGCATGTAGATATAGCGTGGATTGTGACGATTGGGCATTGGTATTCCTATCCAACAAAAACTGCTGTTGCCCCACCAACGCATTATATTCCTTTAAGTTGTCCCCCATGGACCCCAGCATATGGACAATTCTACGCTTACCTTCTTCCACATTGATCGGTTCGTTCCAATCTATGGTCGCCAAAGTCTCTGTATTGGTCAATTTTGGCATTTGTTCTTTGGGCAAAATCATAAATAATACAGCACTCAATAGGGCCAATATGCCAAATACCGTAAAAGCCATGACTTGTTTTTTCATGACACCACGAAATCCCTTTTCATAGCGTGTTCCGTAGTCAATTCTATTCCATTTTTCCAATGACCGACCCATTCTGTAGAGCCTTCCCTTTTTCAGATGGATCAATCGGTACAGTACGGGCAACAGTGTAATAGAAACCAACAATGATACACATAGCCCTATGGTAATGGCCATAGCCTGATCATAGAACAAAGCTCCGGTGATACCACTCAAAAATATGAGCGGGATAAATACGGCACATGTGGTCAACACAGAGCTCAACAAGGGCCTAAACACCTCATTGACCCCTTTTACACAGGCCAAAGGCAGTGTATGCCCCATTTCCCTGTACTGGGCAATATTGTCGATTACGATGATGGAATTGTCTATCATTAGACCAATCCCCAGGATGAGCCCCGAAAGGGAAATAATATTGACAGAAATATGGAACAGATGGAAGAACAATAGACAGACCACCATAGAGATCGGAATGCCGATACCGATTAAAAGAGGGGATTTTACATCCCTTAAGAAGAGAAACATGATCAAAAAGGCCAAGAGTGTTCCCCAGAACAGGCTCTGTCCCAGACTGACTATGGCATGGTCCAACAAACGGGTCTGGTCCCTTACAATGGAAAAATCAATCTCTGGATAGTCCTTTTCCATAGAACCCATGGATTTGTCGAGAGCTTTTTTAAGATTCTCCATTCGGGCACCATCCTGTTTGATGATGGCCATGGTGACCGCTTCCTTGCCATTGTGTAACACTGCTCCTTTTCGTTTTTGAGGCAGTTCTTTTATAACGGCCAAATCTTTGAGCTGGAATATCCTGTCATCTTTACGGATATGTATATTGCCCAAATCCGATATATTGGATAGAGTGCTCCCCAGACGCAGGTTGTACTGGTATTGACTATCCTTGACCAGGATGCTCCCTATTTCCAGGTCCTCTTTCTTTATGGCCGATTCCAAATCCCCTAGTCCCAAGCCTAAGGCAATTAGTTTATGCTCATCGGGCACCACGATAATCTGGGGGTGTATCAATCCACTTATATCGACCATGGCCACTTCGGGAATCTGCTCGATCCGTTTGCGTACCACCTTGTTGGCAAAACGATTAAAATCCAAAAACTCCTGGGTGATTTGTCCATTGGAATCAATTCCCTCCTTATCCTTTAATGTAAGGTTAAGATAAAAAACGGGAATATCGGTGGCACTGGCCCTGATCACTCTGGGACGCTCCAGATCACGGGGCAATCCCGCCATGGCACGGTCTACCTTTTCATTGACTTCCACAAAGGCGTATCCCATGGGCGTGCCATGAACAAACTTTATCTTGATCAAGGCCCTTCCATTGGAGGTCTCACTCTTCACATCTTCCAAGCCGTGGAGCTGTACCAAATGGGAGCGCAATGGTTTTACCACGGCACCTTCCAACTCACGTGCGGACATATTACCCCCATCTACCTGAATTGTAATCTCCGGGACATCAATATCGGGCATCAATGAAATGGGCACATAGCCCATGGCCAATAATCCCAGAATCACCACTCCTAAAGCAGTCATCAATACGGCTATGGGCCTATGGATGAGAAAGTTTACCATTTATCCCCAGATTTGTTTGCCGTCCTTCATAAAGAAAATCATCTCTTCCTTGCCCTTGGTCAGGTTCCTGAGCCAGAGTACCGGATTCCCGGGAACGGTATATTCCAAATAGTCCGATCTCGCCTTTTGCCTGCCCAGCGATTTCCATTCATTCTCCCAATACAAGAGCTCATATTCATCACCGGGTTCAATGGTGTTGAAGGAGTTTCTAAACAGGTGTTTTATCTTGGATATCCGTTGGGGGCTTCCCAGGTCGAGCCCTATCCAGCAGGATCCTTCATGGTTGAAATTGGTCCGGATATCGCCGTCAAAGGCGTTCCCGATATCCCCCATCGATTCTGGTGACGACCCTATGGGGCTTCCCTTCAACTTTTCGCCGTTACCATTGTAGAAGGCCACTTCGGCAACGTACATGGAGTTGTCGTAAAATTCCATCCGGAAGTTTTTGTTGTTCTCGGCCCTGTACCTGACGAACCGAAATTCTTTTTGGGTTTCCACCTGGCCCTCATCTGCATGCGACGGTTTGGCCTTTATAGTGAAGAGTTCGGTTGCATTTGTAAAACTCCTATCGTTGGAACCTTCAAAAACTGTATGTACCATTAGGTCGGAAAAGACATGCTCCATCAGGTTCAGCCCAATTTTGCGATATATCCTTTCCTTCTTTTTTGCATTGACATCGCTTTTTAGAACAATGACCTTCCTATCCTTGTCCAAATAGAAGGGATTTCCGGCCGGATAATAAGTCCCGCGAGAGTAATAGGTGGGAAGATAGATACGTTCCAGCCCCATCTGATCAAAAACCACTTTTCCACCCTTGATCTTTCCCCAATGGGCCGCTTCCCATCTTTTTGTTTCATCATTGAACACGTACAAGTAGGCAAAATCCGTTTTTCTGCGTGGAGGCATGGTAAGTTCCACTTCCACATCCATGGCATCCGTATGGATTTGGGTAACGTCCTTTTGATCTCTTCTTTGAAATAATGGGGGAATGTCATATCGATTCACACCTTCGAACGGATCGGGCTGTATTTTATAGGTGGCCATAAAGATCTTGGAGTATCTTTCCTTTCGAAAATCATCAACGTATTCCCCTTTATCCAGTACATGGCCGGATTCCCACTCCAAGAACCCCTTGTCGGTGTCCGGAACCGCCGCCCAGGAGGTGCCGTGCAACCCTTTTAGTTGTACGATTGGTATGCCCAAAGACCTAAAGGCCGCTATCTTCTTGCTGGAATGTTGGCGACATGTGCCGTACCTTATCCTGAACATATCTTTTAAGGGCATTTCATCAAAGTTAAAAAAGGAATCGTGAAAGTATATGTACAGACTGTCATTGACCATTTTGGCGGTATCCGACAACCCCTTTCTTTCCAATGAATCCACTGCCCATCCAAATGCTTGCGACATCTCCTCCCTCCACGGATTGCCCGGTACGTCATGGACATTGCGATAAGGCAGCACATATTCACAAAATTCTTCAAAGGTAAATTGATCCGCCAGTGGCGATCTCTCCCACGTTTTAAACGAACGGTCAATGTTATCGATGAGCATTTTTGAAGTAACGACATTTACATCGAAGACAGGGGCTTCGGCATACGTGCTATATTCTTGCCGTATTTTGGACCATCTTGCATCAATGGAGCCGAGAACGGTTTCGGTGTTCAGCTCGGGATGGGACAGGTGTTTCGATTTTTCCAATAGCGAATCCAAGAAGGCAAGGTATTCCTTCTGGGCGGAATTGTACGGGCGAAAGTATTTATTGGCCATGTTCCCGATCAAAAAATGGGCGGCCTTGAGTTTTAGGCTATCTTTTGGGTTCTGGTAGTGGTCAAATACTTTTTTTAATTCACTACTGTTTTCCCCTGCCAGATCCAGTGTCATTTGAACATCTTTGGGCACGTTGTCGCATGAACCAAATCCCAATAATAAGGATAATACTCCAAGTACATGTATTATCCCGCTTTTCTTTTTCAATTTCATTTGTTATTCTTATTTAATGGTCACTTCCACATCATGGGCCAGGTTCAAATTGTTCGATACGATAATGGTATCGCCTTCAACCAAAGTTGCGGAACTTTTGTCGGGATGGGGAATGATGGCATAGAATCGACTGTTTTCATGGATGGTCTGAACATAGGTCCAATACGTTTTTCCACTTTGGTATTTAAAGAGTACTTCCTGGTTTTGCCGAAGGATAACTGCCTCTTTGGGTACTACAAATTGATTGAGAACATCTTTTTGAATACGCACCTTAACATTCATCCCCTCTAACAATACCCCATTGTTCTTTATCCTGGCTTTGACCAATACAGTGCCGTTCTCTTCCACCAAGGGGTTGATGCTAGTGATTCTGCCCTCATATTCCTTTTCGGAACCAAAGGCCAGTACCTCTACAATTTGTCCCAATTTAATTTTATCCATTTCGGATTCAATGAGGTAAAACTCCACCTCAAAAACGGAATCGTCGATCAAAGTCATAAATTCTGTGCCAGCATTGACTTGTTCGTATTGTTTGTACTGAATATTTGCTATTTTACCTCCAAAGGGAGCTCTTAGGGTAGTGGCATCCAACTCAAAACGGGCATCGGCCAGTCGGTTCTTTGATTCCCGGTAACCGGAACGGATGGCCGCCATTTCATAGATATTGTTCGGGATACTATCTTTTTGGGCCAGATCGTAGCCCCGCCCTACCAACATGTCCTCAAAGTCGAGGGCCGCCTTTTTAAGGGCCAGTTCGGCTTTGTCAAAAGCTTGTTGGTATTTAAACTTTCCCAAAACAGCCAAGGCTTGGCCTTTTGGGGCCTTCTCACCATTTTTTTTATATAGCTTTTCCAAAGCCCCGTTTACCTCAAACTTTAAAACATTTTTTTGCAAGGCTACCAACCTGCCATTGGCCAACAGTTCTTCTTGAAAAGGCCGTTTTTTTAGTATTTGGATGTTGACCTCATTTATTTGAGGAATAACTTGGGACTTTGCAAGGGCATCCCCTTTAACGGATTTGGTGTCTTTGCAGCCAACTAGGCAAAATATACATAATATTGCTCCATATACCGCAAAAAAAGGAATCTTCATATTAGATTGCATTAATTTTTTATCTCCAAATTCAAAAGTGTATAAATATAAGTCAGATTTGACTTACACGCACAAAAAATATATGTTAAAGAAGCATTATATTTATTGGAATTATATGGACTTTCTTTTTATGTCTCGACCGATCGCAAAATATAATATGGCCCCTATGAAGTTCAAAAATAAAACAATGAGTACCTATGCGATTTTATAATTGTCCTTAAATTTTTTTCTAACTATATCTACAAAGGCAATAAGAGGAAGAATACCCATCTTCACATTTCAATTTCATTAAAAAGCTCAAAAGTAAAAGAACCCTATTTTCGTATATATGAAATCCCTTTGATATCACATCACTCATTTATGTATCATTCAGACAATTTAATTATATAGACACCATTTTTACCTTTATGACCGTATTCCTTTTCCCCATTTTCAGAATCTAAAACAGAAATAGATTCTATTCTTTGTGAATCTAAATCATGTATATAAGATTTTGGTTTTAAAACTTCTTCTTCATTGATTATATATAATACCATATACTGCTCTATTAACGAAAGGACTGTTTGGCGAAATTTTAAATTTAATTCTCCATTCTCCATCCGAGGAATATAGATATTACTGACCTGCCCATTTTTCCAAATAAAGTAGCATGCAGCCCCTGTGGCCCATTGTTCGCTATTTTCAAATCGATTATACAGTCTTATGTTTTTAAGTTTATGTGAATTTGAAAAAGCTTTAAATTCATTGGATTCTTCATAGGAAGTAATTACTACAATGCGATCTTTTAAACCTTTATTCATACTTGCAAATGTGTCAAGTTCTTTCAACTCCTTTTCAAGACAGGGGGAACAACTCTCAGGCAGAATGAATAAAACTAATAATGTCTCATCAGAGAAAACATCAACGCCATCTATATTTTTATAGTTGTAATCATTTAAAATCCATTTCTCTGGAAAAAAAGATTTTGCTTGAAACATAATTTCTTTTTCCCTTATGGATTGAGATCGGTTGTCCTGCTCTAGAAGTGGTGATGCTTCTTTTTTGACTTTATCAACTATATCATTCTTTTGTTTGTATAAAACAAAAGAAGTTATTGCGAGAACAGCTATTAACAGGTATAATATGGCACCTTTTAACTTCATAATCACTTTAATTTGAATTTGATAATTATAAATGGATTATCATCGTCCGACGATATATTCACACCTCTATTATTCAAAATATCGAGATTGTCCATCTCATAAGTCCTGACTATTGCATACCAAAATTGATTATGAAAACCTACAATTTCAAAATTAGTGGTACCTAATCCTATATCATCAATAAAAGTTTTTGCGCAAATTGAGGTTTTTTTGGTCTTATCATAGAATGTATTATATCTATTTCCTTCCACATAAAAACCTAAATATGATTTTTCTTCCGATTCAATAAAACGTAGAAATTGCACATACGATTTCATCCCATCTGACCATTCAAATACAGTATTATTATAATACTTCTTGTAAACATCTATTGGAGGCCATTTGTAATGAGTAAAATTCAGCTCATATTTTGGGGTGATAGCACCAAGTTCATTTATCGAATAGACAATGTTAGAATAATCTGTACAAAGATTTAAAGTTTTTCCATATTTTGAAAAAGGATAAACATTTCCATTCAAATACTTGTCCCTAAAAGGTTCAAACGGTAGATTCCCATCTATCAATGTTGTCATATCTCTATTCCATAAATGAAAAAAATAATCGCTTTTAAGCCTTGCCCCTGGATGATGACTGCCTACTACCATAGAGTCGGTGAGATAAAGATGAGAAATATCCATCGAACTTATTTTTGTTTCCTTAATATAATTCCCTTCCTGATTAAACCATAATCGCTGACGATTCCCTATATCAATAATTTCTACACACTCTTCTGAATTAACTAGATAATCAGTAATCATTGTATATTCTCCCGGACCTCTTCCTTGTTTTTTTATTTCATATACATATTTCCCTGTTATATCAAATTTTATTATTGATTTCCCTATTCTATCGTGAATATAAAATCCATCATTGCCAATCTTTATCATGGAAATGTCACCTACCACCTTTACTTTATCCAAAGTAATAAAGGATATCGAGTCCATTACCCTTGAAAGTTTCACATTTTCTCCTTTGCCAATATTAATTGTTTCTTTAAATTCCGTTTTCTCAAAATTTTCATTTTTACAACCAATACTTAATAAAAGTAAAACCCAATAAATTAATCTCATATATATTTTTTAATACTAAAGTTATAACCCGCTAGACAAAGAAATGACTCCTTTAAATTTAATAGTAAAATTTTAGATATATAAAGTAATTTTTTTTTGCCAAGCGGGCTTAAATGACTATCCTATAATACGGGGCAACAACTCAGGCCAGAATTAGCAAAGCAGTCCCAACCACCACCTGGTCTTGATTTAACCAAATACCATGAACCTACACAACCTGTTTCAGCTTCAGCATGATTCAAAGAAATCAAAGATGTCAAATCTACTCCATTTGAAAAACTGAAGGTGTTCGAATTTAAAAACATAGTTAATGCGAAAGCTACAATTACGATAATTCCTAGTACTTTTTTCATTATTTTTAAATTTTAGTAATTAATAATCAAATTCATTTAAACCTCTTTCAGATTAGATAAAAAAGAACTGTTTTTGTACATATTTTTTGCCTTTTTTCGTACCAAATAGTCTTTGTCAAGCTAGATAATCGCTTATTTATATACTAATCCAATAAGTTTAAATGAACTAATCGAAAAAATGTTTATAATAATACATGTTATAGTAATATCCTTTGCTCTCTCTAATAAGAAATTAAAGAAGAGGACAACAACTATAACCTCCAGAAATGCAACGCCATCCACCTGGTCTAGGAAGAATTATAAAATGGTTACCTATACAGGGAGCCTCAGCTTCTGCTTTATTTATTGATGTTAAAAAAGTTAAATCAATTTCATTAGAACCAGTAGTAACTGATGAATTTGCGTATACAGCAATCGCCATAACGGCTACTCCCAAAAGTCCAATTACTTTTTTCATAATATTATTTTAAATTATTCTTGGGACTATTCCCATTTTTTGTTATTTTCTTGCAAAAGTCATATTGGAGGCACTACCTTTGCCAAACGCCATATCCTACCACCATCCGTGGATAGATATCGTTTAAAAACTTCCCCTGGTCTGTTTGTGTTTACATAGGCATTGGTTTTAATGATTAGACATTCAAATAGTTTCTTTATCATTTTACCCTAGGGGATTTTTCCTCTAAAGTTTGTTTGACCATTGGTATTTCTGTTCCCATATTACCATATACCCAATAACTTGCTATAAATGTAAAAAACACATAACAATAAATTGATGAGATTTTCCTCATAAAAATTACGGTTTTCCTCATTTTTGAACCATTATATAAAACTGAAGACTTACCCGTTTTGAAGGCTTCCCTGTTTTTCGTACAGTTTAAAAATCAATTATTTTTAGATTATGAAGAAAAGCAGATTTACAGAAACACAGATCGTTGCGATGTTGCAACAGTACGATTCGGGAATGAAGGTCACCGACATCTGTCGTGACAAAGGGATCACCACCGCCACTTTTTATAGTTGGAAGCGCAGGTACGGCGGCATGGACGCCCAACAGCTCAAGGAACTCAAGTCGTTACAGCAGAAGAACCGTAGGCTCGAACAGATGTACGCTGACCTTGGCCTCGACCATAGGATCTTGAAGGACATCATCGAAAAAAAGCTCTGAGGCCTTGCGGGCGAAGGGAACTGGCAGAGGATATCGTAAAGGAGGAAGGCCTGAGCATAGCAAGGGCCTGTACGATCGTATGCCTCTGCCGTTCGATGTGGTATTATCGCAGCCGTCGTGACGATACGGAAGTAATCGACAAACTCACCGAGTTGGCCGAGGCCAAACCCGATAGGGGTTTCGATTGGCTCTATAACCGCATCCGCAAGCAAGGCCACAAGTGGAACCGTAAACGTGTATTGCGGATCTATCGCCTATTGGGCATGAGGTTAAGGGGAAAAACCAAGAAACGGCCGCCCAAACGGATAAAGGAACCCTTGGCGGTACCGGACGCGCCCAGGGAGGTATGGAGCGCGGACTTCATGTCGGACAGCCTTGTAACGGGGCGGAGCTTCAGGATATTCAACCTGATGGACGACTTCAACCGTGAAGCACTCTGCATGAAGGGGAACTTTTCCATGCCGGGAATTCGGGTGATAGGATACCTCAGGGAGGCCATAGAGGTTTACGGCAAGCCTATGGCCATAAGGGTGGACAACGGACCTGAATTTTTATCCAGGGTCTTTGTCAACTATTGCGAGGTAGAGGGCATCGAGATAAAATACATACAACCGGGCAGGCCGAACCAGAACGGTTATATCGAAAGGTTCAACAGAACCTACCGTGAAGATGTACTGGATGCGCATCTGTTCAGGGATATCGAGGAAGTGAACTTGGAGACCGAACGATTCAAGGAGGAATACAACCGCTTCCATCCGCATAAAGCATTGGGAAGGAGCAGCCCAAAAGAATATTTGGAAGAATTTTCAAAGGGGCATGCCCCTTTGAAACATCATTTTGTTTAATTTAACCCCTGTACGAAAACGGGTAAGTCTTCACCTTAAAACCTTGGAATCTGTATCTGTTGAGGTGAAAATCTGTTCTTCCTTGTAACACTGTTTAAAATTAAGATTATTATTCTATTTTTAAATTGTCAGGTTCAACGGAAAGAGATCATGAGAAAGAACACACGATTAAGAAAGGTGAAATTTTGCCTTTTATTAAATTTACTGATTTTTATCATAATTAATTATTGTATTTTTAAATTTTTCTTGCACCTGATTATCCATAAGAAACTTTAGACTTCTTCAGTATTTCATAATTAGAATTCACCAATAATAATTTATTATGCTTTAATACATTTTCATTTTTCTTATAAAAATGCGATGTGGAATCTATAATCAAATTTCCTTTAAAGTCTATTTTATCTAGATTGTAATTTATTAAAACAGTATCTGTTGTTTGTGTTATTATGGTAAGGGGGGTATCTGATAAATTTTTATTAATATTCATTATATTCCCATAACAAAAAGAGCATTCTCCTTCAAAGTAACAAATAATACCTAATTCTCTCGAAGAATTATTTATTTCTCTTTTTATATTCTCCGAAACTGAAAGTTTTTCTAGTTCTACAACTTTCTCATTACATGCGATAAAAGAAAGCA
The DNA here is from genome assembly GCF_047345125.1 of Maribacter spongiae. NCBI lineage: Bacteria > Pseudomonadati > Bacteroidota > Flavobacteriia > Flavobacteriales > Flavobacteriaceae > Maribacter > Maribacter spongiae. Next base: position 146,533 of record NZ_JBLFEQ010000008.1, read on the forward strand.
AGATTAACATTTTATAAATATTTCTCATATTTTCTCGTTTATATCAAACACAATAATTTTAGCTTCAGGGTCAATAGTAAGCGCATATATCTTTTTATTTTCCCAATCAAAATCAAAGGATATTATTGGAATATCGAAGACATACTCTCTTTTTGGTTCACCATCCCAAGAGAAACAAAAAATACGTTTTGGATAACTATCCTCTAAACTACGTTTTACTCCTTCAATAGTTTCATATCCAATGTAACCAACACAGAACTCATGCTCATTTGCTACTACATTATAAAATGCCCTAAAAGGAGGCGTAGTTTTAAATATTTTGTTGCCCATTCCAAGATCTACACCTTCCGCCTCAATTTTAATACCTTTAGGACCATGAAGCCGTTTTTCCAAGCCTTTATTTATGTCATATATTTCCAAAATATCTGTTTTATCACAAGCTAAAACAACCTTATTATTAGGTCCTCCTGCCATAAAGGAGATAAAAACAATATTATTTGGCTCTACTTGATTGCTTGAATGAATTAAAGGAAACTCTCCTATTTTCTTAACGTTCTTATTTCTATCATAAATAGTCAGTCTATTTGTATCAGGAAAGCATAAGCCTATAATGGTACTATCATTCAGCGCAGAACCTACCAGACAAGTTTGGTCATCTAAAGATAAATTATCAGAGATGTAAAATTGACGTTCATCATCATAAGACAATTTTAACATTTTTTTTAATTGTCCACCATAAACCCAAATATCTTTATCTACAACATTAATTCCCCAAGCAGAAACCATTTCATTAGGCCCTCTTCCTTTATCTATAATTTCCTGAATTTTTCCTGTCTTTAAATCTATTATTTTCAACATTTTATCATTTCCCAATTCTTGTACTATCACAAATGAATCGGGATGATATCTAATCCATCTTGAATCTCCTAGCAATAAGCTATCATTCTTTAAATAATTACCATTATTTAGAACATACTGCTTAGGAAAAGAATTAATTTTAAAATCAGGATCCAAACCTGAATGTGCTTTTTTACAGGATTGCAAAAATATTACTCCAATAAAAAGAGAACATATTACTTTTAAATTCATATATGATTTTTATAATTAAATAAACAATCTTAAACTTTTAATTTAAAATTAGTACCTTTCTCTAAAGTGCTTTTTACTTAAAAAACCTCTGACCAAATTAATTTCAAACATAAAAATTGTAATAAATTTTAGACAAAAATTGATGTTCTATAAATTTAGTTTTAGAAAAAGCACTCCAAGAACATGGTCTTAGGGCACCTATCTTTAATTTATGAAGTCTATGGAGTATTTGAGTTGCCATGACAATAAGTCCATCCATCTCCACATCCAAGTATACAAGAACTACCAGAATAACAATATGCATTGCAAAAAGGAACAAAATCTTGGCAAAAATCATCGATTGAACAAAATATTTCGGTAATTTTAATGGTAGATATCATAAGTAGAATGTTTTGTAATAAATTGAATTCCAGTACTTTAATCTACTAAATATTCTGCTTTTTTCATATCATAAACCCATATTTCTTAGGTCGAACTCACGTTATTTATCAATTATTGAGTATTTGCGGATATTCAAATATTCATTTATTTGTAATAATATAAACCCCATTCTCCCCTCGTTTTCCATATCTCTTTTTTCCTTCCTTAGGATTTAATATTTGAATATATTCAACATTACTATCATCGTATTCAGTTAAAAAAAGTTTCGATTTAAAAAATTCTTCCCCGTCAATAATATACAATGCTAATTCTTCATTATGGTCAATTAATTTTTTAAACATGGTATTACGAAATTCCGTATTTAGCCTTTTTTTATCGTCAAAACGAGGTCTAAAGAATTTTTCGATTTTTTCTTTATTCCAAAAGAAATAACCAGCAAAATGGTACTTATCAGGTTCAATTAAATTTATTCTATTATACAACTCAATACTATCTAACCTAAGTGAATTTACAAAGGCTTTAAATTCGTTCATTGTTTTAAAAGTACTAATGAATAATACTTTATTGTTAAAGTTTGCATTTCTTCTTACGGATTTATTAAGTTCAACTAATTCTTCTTCCACGCAGGAAGGGCATGATTCTTCCGAAATAAAGAAAACCATTAATGGCTTATCTTTAAAAATATCAACTCCAGATAAAGTTTCTCCTTTGTAGTTTATTAATTGCCAATCTTTTGGATTAAGAGAAATATTTTCTTTGCTTATTTCATTTGCTTGACTTGTATTGTTCTTAGACGTTTTTTTTTGATTAGAAACCTCAATATAATTATAAAGCATAATGGCTCCTGTTAAAAAAAATATACAGAATATAACAACAACTGACTTTTTTTTATTCATCCTTACTTTTTATAGCTTAAATTTTATTATAATAAATGGAGCTTTTTCAGAAATATTTATTCCTTGTTCTTTTAAAATTCCAATATTATCCATGTTTAGGGTTTCCGCAATCGCATACCAATATCCTTCGTGATTGGCAACAATATCGAAATCCGTGGTCCCCAATCCTATGTCATCTTCGAACTTGCTAGCACATAATACTTCCTTTGTAGTTTTGTTAAAAAAAGCATGAATCTTATTTTTTTCTTGATAAAAAGTTATACAAGCTTTTTGATCATCTTCAATGAAATTCAAAAAATGTATATATTCTTCCATACCATCGAAAAACTTATATGGATTTGTGTCATAAAACTTTTTGTATTCTGATTCAGGTGGCCATTCATAATGATTAAAATTTAACCTATATTTAGGTTGTATGATTCCCTGTTCGTTTATCGAATAAATAATATTGCTAAAATCACCACAAAAATTCAAAGTGTTCTGATATTTTGAAAACGGATAAAGACTCCCGTTTAAAAATTTATCTTTGTACTTTCCAAATTCAATATCCTCATTTAATAGATTATTTAATTTATCATCCCATATATGTAAAGCAAATTTGCTTTTTAAATTCATTCCGGGATGATGATAGGATATAATTTCAGATTCATTGAAATAAGTATGATTGAAATCCATTGAAGTTATTTCTGTTTGTTTTAAAAAATTGCCCTTTTCATCAAACCAAAACCTTTTATGACTTCCTACGTTAAGAATTTCTACTCTTCCAGATTTATCTATTATAAAATCCGTTATTCTTAGGTATTCTTCAGGTCCTCTTCCTGATTTGGATATTCTATAGCTAAACTCCCCTACATTATTATACTTTAAAATAGATTTACCAAGATTATCGTGGATATAAAATCCATCCTTAGTAATTTTCATTTTATAGATTTTACCTATGAGTTCTTTTTCATCTAGCGTTATGTATGAATATGACTTAATTAGCTTTGAAAGTTTAAGTGTTTCACCTTTTTCTATGTTAATTTCTTCTTTTATTTCTATTTTTTTTATGTTATCGGATTTGCATCCTAAAAAAGAAAAAACAACAACTATAGTGAGATAACGTATTAATTTTTTCATATACTTCCTTTTAAATATTGAGTACTAATAATTCCTATTAAGGTTATATCTATATAATTCAATGATTGAATATTATGAATTCATTTAAAAGCTTGTTTTGATAACTCAAAAAACTTCTCTTAAACTTTTCAAATAAACGATTTTCATGATATTAATCCTTCCCATACAAAATAATATACAGGAAGGATTGTTCTTTTAATATTAATTATGGACAGCAATAATAGCTACCGCCACCAGGACATTCCACTCCATTTGGCGTGTGATAAGGGTCATAATTTTCCGATTCAGTACAACCACCTTCAGCATTCGCTTGATTAATTGTTATTAAAGAAGCTAAATCCATATCGGTAATGTTTCCATCAGCGGTTGAACTTAAAGTAAATGCAACCAATAGAGCAATGGCTGCGAGCATTCCAAAGATTTTTTACATGATTATAAATTTTAATTAAACGTACTATTTTTTGCAAAAGTCTTAAAGGTGACATTACCTTATCAAATGCCATATCCTTCCACCATCAATGGATGGATATCGTTTAAAAAAACTTCCCCTGGTATGCTTGTATTTACATAGGCAAATGTTTTAATGATTGGACCTTGTTTTATCTTAACTTCTTATCATTGGAAATCCGGGGGGGGGCATCAGATCTTTAGTCCAAACTTGATTCGATTATTGTCCCATTTCTCTTTTACCGTTGCCCTTCAAAATGCGTCTATCAGATGGGGCCGTCCAGCTTAAATCTTTGTGTTTTTTAATCTTAAAAATCATAACTGTATGATTTCTAATAATTTAAAATGATTTTATTTTTAATTTATCGCCTTATGGAACTTTTACGTTATAAATGTAAAAAATACATAACAATAAATTGATGAGGTTTTCCTTATAAAAATTACGGTTTTTTTCATTTTTGAACCATTATATAAAACCTCTTTCCCTTGCAATATGTAGCAGACTCCTTTCATTGAACCATTGATCTTTATCATTCAAAAAGAACTCTTTGAGTTTTCGCTTTCGTTTTTCAATAGAGGATAGAGAAAGGTTCATTTTTTTGGAAAGCTCCTTAACAGGCATCCCAATGGACAGCAAATGGAGCAATTCCCGATCCATCTCGTCCAAAACCATTCTTAAAATTTGCTATTCCCTTTTCTCAACAAAAAACACGAAGGTTTGACGGCCTAGTTGCCCATCTCCATTAACCCCTTCTATTAATCCAATAAACCTTGTGTTCAGACTTGAAGTACTGAATTCCAATTCAGCCTCACCATTATTGTCAGTTATAATATTGGGTTTCCAGTAAAGAGTATTTCTATGGTCCGGGAAACTGTTTAAACTCTCCTCTTTATCATAAATAGGATTATAAAATGCCTTTTTACCATAATATCCCTTAATTCTGGTCAAATTGAATTTTCTTAATAGTTCTTGCTCAGTCAATATGGGGAAATGATATGTAACATCTATCATTCTCCGACCGTTGTAACCAAAATAAAAGGGGTGTGATGTAGGTATATCGTTCCCTGTCAACATGGAATAAGTATGACCTTCGATTGGTTTTGTTCCACTATTGCATGCAGGACAATTTAAAATACCGCATTTATCACCAACATAATCCGTATTCATTTCCAGTTTTGCCAGACTGTCCAGTGTCCCCATGTATTTGTCCCTGAAAATGCGTTTGGTTTTTCCCGTTACGACTACTTCGTCCAGCTTGTTCACGTCATTGGCCAGTATAAAAGGCCGTGGGTCTATGATTCTTTTTGGTCTGGGTTTTGGTGCTCTGGGGTAACCAAAAGCATTTTCTTGGCGTAATCGGTCAATTATGCTGAAAGAGGGGTCGTCTATAACAATGTTTATTTTTCTTTTGGGGTCGGTCAACAATAACTTTAGGTACAGATACCCCTGTTTTGCCTGTTGGATGTCTTGGGGGTAGATCCTAAACCCGCCTAAGGTATCTACATTTATAAGCGATTTTGAACTTTGCTTATCCGCCGTGAAGCTCATAATATATTGTTGTGGCAACGATGCTTGGTCTTTTAGCTTTTTGGCAACGAGCCTACCGGTTACCGTATCGTCTATTATCGGGTGGGGCTTTTTTGCTTCTTGCTTTAGGTTAGCCTCTGTCCATTGGTAAGCCCTCCATCCTTGGGTCAATAAAAGCAAATCCAAGGCCAGTTTTCTGTTGTTGTTCTTTTCGTTGAAATAATAGCCGGGGTCATATAACCTACCTTTTAACTGGGTGGACAAATGATAATGGCTCTCAATGGTTTTGGCGTCATTTTGGTTGATGTAAAGGGCATCAAATATACTAAGCCCCAAATGGGCCACCACAGGGTTGTCTTCCTGGTCGGTTATCTTTAATTTTAATTTGGCATTGTCTTTTGTCAAATATTTTCCCTTGTCCAAAGCTGTCCTTATGTTCAGCTTTTGGTCCTGATTCACATATACCAGTCGTTCCGCCAAGGGCCGTAAGTCCTGATCGAACAGGGTCACTTCGGCAATTCCTTGGGGAATATCCTTCAAGGGGATTTTAATTAGTTTTTCTTTCTCCACTTGTGCCTTGGCAATACTATAGACAACACCGCGCACCTGCACACGGAGATATAATGTCTCTTTTAAGAGGTCGGTGTTCTTTGATACCTTCAAGGTCAAAGCCTCTTTAGTGTTTTTCAATAGTTGTAATACATGCCCTTCGGTCTTAATGTCTGGAAGGTCATATTTCTTTTTGGGTGCAACGGAATCCATAACAATATGGTAATCCTTGTTTGTGTTCGGCGTGAACATAAAGCTGCCCATACCGGCATGCAGGCTTTTAAAGTGTAAAAGTACCTTGCCGTTTTCATATACCTTGCCTTTTACAGATTTGGGATTGCCTTTTGTGTCCAAGGCCTTAAAGCCAACCTTGCTTGTGATACCCGACACCAAATGACCTCCTTCGGGGAAAAGCTGAAAATTTATAGAGGGATTCTTGTTTTTAAGAGGTGCCAGAGTATCTTTCTTTTTGTTGTGCAAGTGTTCTGTTATGGTTTTGACAATCTTTAATGCTCGAATCGATTCAATAGGTCGGTCGCCGTCATAAAATGAATAAGGAGTAAAGGCGGCCAATGTATAGTTTCCTGTCCGTAAGGTATCCTGAATATATATATGCCCATCGACAAAACCATTTTCAATCTCATATTTTTCTTCCCAAACAGCTTTTTTAGTAGTATCTTCAATCAATTGTACGTATAGGGTCTCACTCTTTCTTGAAGGTATTAAATGTTGGCTATCAAGTATATACCCCTTAAACCATAGGTCCTCGCCCGTTTCATAAATGCCCTTGCTGGTTTGTATGTAAACCGATTCCAAAGTCCTTTTTTTTGATGCATTATGTAGTTGGTCGGTTAATTCATGAGGGATGATTGTTTGGTTTTGGGCATACAACAACGAACAGATAAGCGAATGGAAGAACACCCACAAAAAAGGCACCGTTTTTTTATGTAGTTTATTGTTATGCAACCTTATGTTTAATATAATTCCGGTCGTCTATATTCGGGCTTTCAACTTTTCAAAGGCATCGCTGCTAACAGGCGATTGAAACCCGTGGGATCTTAACTTCCCTTCATTTAATTCCACTATACAAGGATAAATGGCATTATCCGTTGGCAAATCGAATAACCTGCCTCGGTCTATGTAAATGTTATTATGTTCCTTGATGTTGATGTTGATCTTTTTTTGTAGGATTTTCAATGATTCTATTTTGGTCAGCACAAATAAAATATCCTTATTATCAACATATTCTTGCATGAAGGCTTCACCTTCTTGTATGCAGCCATGGCATCCCAAACCCGGCAATATGACCAACCATTTGTAATTTGGTGAGATTTTTATCTTTTCAATGGAATCCGAGATATGATTGGCTTCTATTTCTTTGTCCTTTTGTTTACAGCTGCCTATCAATAATATAGCGAATAGAAATAGTATATTATATTTATTTTTCATCATTTTCCTTATAAATGTCTAATTTAAATATCTTTAACAGTGAATATTTTTAAGATCAGTGCAACTTCATCAATATCATCCTCTTCCAAATATTCGATGTTCAGGCCTTCTTCGGTAACAAAACTGTTCTGCCAATTCCATTCTTTTCCTATGCCAAGTATAGTCTCTCCCAAATATTTAAAATCCTTGTCCATAATAATGATGCCTACTGGTTTTTCTTCTAAAGAAGTATGAATAGTGGCATCAGGAATAGCTCTACATATAAACCTATAGTAAATTTTACGATATTTGTCATATTTTAAGGCTCCATATAAATCTTGTCCAAGTATAGATCTTCCCAATATTTCCCTATTGGTTTTCTTAATTTCTTTTTGGATTGATGAAATACTACCTGCTTCGTTACTGCCCGCATACATTTTTTGGTAACCTTCCGAATATAAACTCGTTATATATACATCATGGGATATTGGGAAACTATAAATAAGTTTGTCGCCATCGGGGTGTAATTCCAAAAAGGCATCTGTTAATATCTGGTCATTCCAATTATATCCATGGCCATAAAGCTCTTTTGGATAACCATGACCAAACTCGATAGCGTTCATATTATAATCGATATTCGCCGTTAGTTTAAAAGTGTTAATTATGGAATCTGGAACTGAAAACATAAATTGTCCTGTGAACAGTAGTTTTTTAGGTGTTTCTAAAAAAGGGGTCACTGTTCTGGGATAATATTGTGGATATCTATAATACCAAGGTGATTTTTTTAAGTTATTTGATCCAGCCAAAGATTTTTTTGTTAAAACTTGTCCTTTACCATTAGTTAAAAACAATTCTATGAAAGGCATATTGTAGACATATATGGAATCCAATGTTTTTATATGATAGCCCATAGGTCCTAATATACCATCAGGCCCTTCTTTATCGTAGGTTATTTTTTTTATAAATTCTAAGGAATTATAATCATAAAAATAAATAGAATTGGTATACCTATTCAAAAAGGTGAAGTTTCTAATTCCTGATGTGTCTTTAAATATTTGTATATACTGTGGTTTTGGTGCTGTATCGGCATCTAATAATATTTTTTTTGTCTCTACTAATTTTAAAGTTTTTGTAGCGTGTAATTTTCCTTTATTAGGGTTATTTATTTCAATGGTTTTAGTGTTACATGATGCCAATAGGCCAACAGCAATAATAACCAAAAATCGAAATTTCATATATTCATCAGTTTAATCGATTTGTTTTAAAACAGGCTCATCGTTTTTAATATATGAACCTGTTTTTTTATACTCACAAAGACAGTTGTTATAGAGTTTTAAAGCCAAGGAGCGGAAGTATCACAATTTATTGGATTCCTTCCCCAAAAACAGACTATACCTGTATAGCTACAGCTTCCGTTATTTATAAAAGATGGGCACTCCGCATCCGCTTGATTTAAAGTAGTTAGACTTTCTAAATCTATATCTCCATTGTTAGTCACATTATTTGTACTGGCAAATAACACCATTGCAAATATGGCTAGACCTAATACTACAATTACTTTTTTCATTTTTACTATTTTTTAAAAGATTAATTTAATGGAATTACGTGTTCCTATTATATAATGGTTTTGTAAAAGTCTGTTAAGGACGCTACTTTTGAAACATTAAAACTGCTTAATTCGTTAAAGAGTTTTAAAAATTGCCTGTTTCTCAGGAATGACAATTTTCCCCTTACGTGCTTGTATTTACATAGGCAAATGTTTTAATGATTGTACATTGTTTTATCTTAGCTTCTTATCATTAGAGATCCGGTGGATTTTTCTTCTAAAGTTTGTTTGGTCGCCGGTATTTCTGTTTCCATATGGCTATATATCCAATAACCTGCTATAAATGTAAAAAACACATAACAATAAATTGATGAGGTTTTTCTCATAAAAATTACGGTTTTCCTCATTTTTTAATCGTCATATAAAACCTCTTTCCCTTGCAATATGTAGCAGACTCCTTTCATTAAACCATTGATCTTTATCATTCAAAAAGAACTCTTTGAGTTTTCGCTTTCGTTTCTCAATAGAGGATAGGGAAAGGTTCATTTTTTTTGAAAGTTCCTTAACAGGCATCCCAATGGACAGCAAATGGAGCAATTCCCAATCCGTCTCATCCAAAAGGCAATTCCCGGTACGGTTCTGCAACAGTTTGTGAAAGGCGGGACTATAGACCATATTTCCTTGTAGCACCATTTTAATAGTGTCTATTATAAAATCCTCATCCATATCACTTTTTATAAGTATGCCATCAGGGTTTATATTTTTAAAAAGTCGATATAGCCTATGCCCATCCATCAAATAGGTAACTATTATAATTTTGGTGCGTGAATGCCTTTTTCGCAATAAAAGGCCCAAATCCTCCCCAGAAGTGATTCCTTTTTCTGGATAAGCGGGCATTTGGACATCCAACAAGACCAAATCAAAATAACCGATGGTTGCTTGTGCGATTAAAGCATACCCTTCCTTACAGTTATGGGCCTCTGTTATACAAAAATCCATTTCGTGGTCGTTTTGCAAAAACATTCGATAGGCCCTGCATAACATGGGTTGGTCTTCCAAGATCAACAACTTGATTTTCTCTTTCATTATTCGCCTAGTTGCTATTCGTTGGGTTTTCCAAAATTTTTCTCATCTCCATTTGTATCTCTTCAATGGCCCTTGAAGGCACCTTCACTTCTTTTTTTAACAATTCCTCCGCTTTTTTCATCGCATTGGTCCGCTGCCCGGATTCTTCATATAACTTGGCCAATAAATATTGAGGATAAAACCGATGGGGAACCATTTTCGCTGCACGTTGATATGCCTTTTCCGTTTTTTTATAACTACCTATTGCCTTGTAGGAATCCCCCAATGTGGTTTCTATAATGGTCGTATTCAAATGTTTTTTTGCCTTTTCCAAAATCTCGATCGCTCTTTCATTTTTTCCGGCCATGGCCAATGCCTTACCATAGTTCATTAAAAAATCGCCTTGATTTTTCAGTGTTGGCCAAGCTTTTTCAAATTCTTCGATACTGTCTTCATAAAGACCGTAATTATAGGTTTCCAGAGCATTCTTCCATGTCCGATGTGCTTCTCCCATCATTTTGATACGAGAATACCCCGTCCATATCAAAGCCATTGCCCCTAATAAAACGATTGCTTTGACCATAAGCATTTTTTGGTTTTCTATGGGACGGGACACATTTATTTTGTCCTTATCGATATGTGCTATTACGGCCAGAGCCAAAACCCCTATCATTTTTATGGGCAATATTTGGGCGGGATAGGCGAACAGTCCAAAAATCCCAATGGATGTTAATAGGGCAAAAGCAAGTATTTTAAAAAAAACATATCTTAATGCAACCGATTGTATTATACTCCAAAAAAGCATCCCTGTTATCAGTATTCCTATGAGACCATTTTCCATCAAAAATTGTAATGGCTCGTTAAAGGCATAATAACTATTGTCCGCTACCCATGCTTCCTTTGTTTCCTCTTTGCGGGAAAAATAATCGGCCTGTGCATCCATATAATATGCCTTAAAACGATCTAGGCCCACTCCAAAAATGAGGTTCTCTTTTACGATGTTGGTAGACACTTTCCATATCAGCACCCGTCCATCGGCGGAACCTTTTTTAAAGTGATACAGTCCGTATAGGGAGATTCCTATAATAAGGCAACTTACCATTACAATTCCCCCTCTTTTTTTCCAACCGAACGAACGGAACTTTTTAAGGATACCATACCTGACCATCAACAGCAAGGCACTGCTTACCAATACGGCCAACCAGGCCGCCCTGGAACGGGTAGCGGGCAATACAATGGCAATCGAGGCCATACCGATAAGAGGTATATATTCAAATAGGGCCAGAATACTTTTTTTCATTAAAACACCGCTCTTAATTTTGAGGGGAAATACCACTGCCCTTATCTTATCCTTAAAAAGGTACATTCCCAATGCCATGGGCCATACACTTGCCAAAAAACCTGCGTACGGACCCGGATTAAAATAACTTCCACTAATATTAAAGCCTGAATGTAGGGAAGGGTAGTAGCCAAATAGCTGAAGGTTTCCGTATATTGCCTGTACGATACCCGAAAGGATTACGGCCAATCCAATCCAAATAAAACCCTTTGGGCCTAAAGAACGGAGCAAGATATATAATACCACAAGTCCCAAAAGTTCGATAAAACGTAATGAAAAGCCATAATTATCTTGAACCAGATATCGGTTGATGATTATAAATGCAAAAAGTGCGAAAAGGGCAAGGTCTATTTTTGAGAACTTTAAAACAAACGCTTTGGTATTTTTGAAAAAAAAGTTCAATACAAATACTACCATGGCCCCGCCAAGACCATATATAAAGAAAATGGTCTTTGCGGTCAGTGTTGATTGGACCAAACTTCTATCGTTCAAAGAAGCAACAAGGATATATAAGGCGATGATGATTAATGTAGTAGGGTCATCTGTAGTACTGGAAAACCTTTTTTTAAGAAAAACGGGGACGTTAACACGCAAAATCTAAAATATTTTGTATTTCTTTTTATAGGGGGAGTAAAAAACAATGAATAATGTTCTCAGATAAAAATAACGTGTTTTATTCTCCTAACCAATTAAAGACTATAAACAAAGTAAAATTTAACATTAAATTATTATAATATTTTAATTACAAAAAATAAAGAATTAGATGTGTTTATCAATCAATTGTTCAAATATTTACTTGGAAAGTATTTATGGATAATTCTTTCATTGCAATGATGATCTTCTCCCGATAGTTATGGCTGGTACCTAAAATATAGGAGGAGGTCAAAAATCAGATGAGTTCTAATTCTAAATCATGACCATTAGAAGCAACAAATCCCTTATCAAAAACAATATATTTAACCCATTGTGCATTTTAAACAATGCTGATTTTAATGTTGTTTATATTTCTATCAAAGACGAACCTGTTAACGAACTGAACCATTGTCAAGGCAGTGATTTTGGACAGCACCCTTGTCTTG
>NZ_JBLFEQ010000009.1:0-107288 GCF_047345125.1 Maribacter spongiae
AAGACAAGGGTGCTGTCCAAAATCACTGCCTTGACAATGGTTCAGTTCGTTAACAGGTTCGTCTTTGATAGAAATATAAACAACATTAAAATCAGCATTGTTTAAAATGCACAATGGGTTTTAATAGTCTTTTTCTATATTTAAAGACTCCAAAGAATTGACTTCCTACAACTTATTTCCCCCAAAAAATACCCTTTAAAGGGTATAGTATAATTAGACTTATTTAAGAAAATTTACACTAGACCTATTAAATCAACTAATCATTAATTTTAAATATTCTCCAATGAGATCATATCCTAGATTACCCGGTAAAAAAGTAGTATGCGATTTTAGTTCATGGAATAAATCTCGTAAAGAAATAAAGTATGCTGCTTTAGTTTTTCTTATAGGTGTTTTACAATTAAATGCCCAGAATATCGATTGTTCTGAATTACGACAAGCTTATGAAAAAGAAAGAAACATAGAACAAGTTGACAACTATAATACTGACCCCACAAAGTACATTGAGGTATACGAAGTGAATCCTAATAAACTAACGAAAAGATATAAACCAAGACTTCTTTGGAAATTTGAAGAGAAACCGCAAAAAGCAGAAAAGCAAGTTAAAATCATTGACAAAGACAGCGATATAAAAATTAGATTTAAAAAAGAGGCCTTACAAAATAATACATGGTTTAGTGGGAACATTTCAATTGTTGGAAACTTAAGTTCTAATAAGGAATCTGACCCTGTTGAGGTGCTGCCCTTTTCTTTAATTGGTGAAGATGAACTTGGAATAGGGACAAGTTTTTTACCTCCATTTGAAATTTCAAGAACTTTTGTTAACCTATTCCTTGAATCTTTAAATGCCTTAGACGATGCTAGCAAAGTCAACTTTGATGAAGTAAATTACAGAAAAAAAATAAGAGATCTTGAATTATTATCTGAGGAATATCAGAAGCTGGAATCAAGTACTCAACTTGCTAGGGTTGACGATTCAAAGAGACCTCCAATTTTAAAGTCTAATTCTATAAACTCAATTAATAAATCAATCCTTGGCCTTAAACTTAACCTTAAGACTCCAGTTCTTGAAGATTTGGATAGTTCCTCTCCAGCTCCCGTAACTCAAAATAGAAAGAAACAATTGCAAAAAGAGGTTGACTCAATTACTAAAAACCTGAAATTTGAATTTGAATCGAAACTTAGAATGCTATACGATGGTATTGATAATTTTAATTCTCGACTTGACCTGATAGCTTCATACATAAAAAACTTTCGTTTATCAGGTGAAAAAGCTGAAGAAGCTTTTCTTTCATTAAGTTCTTTGGACAGAACGGTTCTGGCGAATATCGATGCAAACTTGGAATCCATTCATATTGAATTGGACAAACTTCTAAGAGAAGGAAGTAACTCCAGCACAAAAAATGGTTTTATAGTTGAAACCGTGGAAAGCAAAAAAATAAATGATGAAATCAAGCTTTTATATCAAAGAGGTCTGGAATATGTTGAAAGATTGGAAAACATGCAGGGTTCACAGATTGACAGATTTTTGTTCTGTGACCAAGAATATGACCAAAATAGATATAAAAATTATGAAATGGTTCGTGAAGCACTATTTCGGAACCGGATACCTTTGATTAATTTTTTATCCGTAAGATCTAGCATAATTTTATATAAGGAGTTAAAAACGGCAACGGTTAACTTAAGAAAAGAGCGTGCTGAGGAAGGAAACACCCTTAACCTTTATGCTATCCTTGAAAAGAAGCAAAAAGACCCTATTTCCGGTGAAATTACAAATGATAGACAAAAGGTGCCAATTGGAAGTTATGAAATACGGGAAACAGGTTGGAAAACCAAGATTGCTGATTCCTTTATTCTAGTAAACCGTATTAATGAGCCTGACCAAGCTACTAATTCTAATGAAACAGATTCGGAAGATTCAAATTTATCACCTTCAAATTTCAAGGGTGCACCGGGAGTATCTTTATTGTTAACTAGAAATAATAGTGGCTATGAAAATGAAAGTTTCCTAAACGCGCTAGAACCTTCATTTGGGCTTAATGTTTCTTACTTGGATTTTAATACTCAAGACGATGTAGAAATTGGGGCAGGATTGATGTTCGGCCTTTTTAGAAATAAACTCTTTTTTACTTGGGGAATTAACTTAAATGCTACAGGATCTGGAGAAGAAGATCCTTTCTATTTTGGAGTTGGTTTTAGCTTTGCAAATATTGCTGGCAAGCTATTCAAAAAAGAAGAATAAAACAACAACCTTAACTAGAAGTATTGAAATCAATTATCATGTTTGATCTTAAGTTAAAAACGATAATTTAGACTCCACACTTTCTGAAAATTCATCTCAAAAATGTTTTAAACGGTTTAAGGGCAATTTTACATAACGGCTAATTATTGTACAAACAGCAGAATCTTTCTTATTTAGTAGTAAACCCAAGAGACAAATGTTTAATGACCCCAGTACTATAGTTTATTGTGTGTTGAAGACTTTCTGGGATATTTTACATAATAAAATTATAGCTTACAGCTAAGATGTTGAATCAGAAATACTTATAAATCAATCTGTACTATAATGTACCGCGTTATGTAACTTGAGCTTTGGTTAAAAGCGAAAGTTGTTACAATCTTCCTTGATTTTTTCTTTTTAAAACTTTCTTTTCAAAAGGTAATGGAATACTCTTTGCCCTAAGCGACGGTAGGAGTGAAGTGGGAATGTGTATGGAATGGATTCCGTAAAAAAAATTGTAATTTATACTTTATCTTTGATAAGCACGATGCGCAATAATCGATTTGAATAATTTTAATGTCCGAGAGAAACTGTTTAGTTTTAAGCCAGTACCGAGAGGGAACAACTTATAATGATTTTGTTGGAAAATTTTATCATTTCCCGCAGTCTTATCTAAATCAATTTGAAGACCTTCCAATAGAATTTATTTACCATGAACCTCAAAAACGGAAAGAAGGTAAAGGAGAGTTTTTTGGGTATGGCAAAATTGTTAAACCGCCTTTTGAAGATAAAAGAGAAAAAGGTTTCTATTTTGTAGAAATTGAAGAATACAATGAATTTGCAGCACCTATTAGTTATAAGGATTCTGAAGGAAATATAATTGAAGAGGTAAGAAACCCTCATTATAATTCTGGAAATTCAGTTAGGAAAGTTCCTTCTGATTTACTTGATGAAATATGCTTAGATGGTAAGGTTCTTCTAAATTTCCAAGCGGATGCACATTTAGTTCAAATCCTAGGAGAACAGTTAATTGCATCAGAAAGAGTAGGGATTTTAGAATTAGTTAAGAACGGTTTTGACGCAGGTGCAAGTCTATGTAGCGTAAGAATCGAGAAAGTTCCTGGGCTTACTGATGTTCCACAAGACTTATATTCATTTAATCAATATGATGGTCCTGTTATAGTTATAGAAGATGACGGAAAAGGAATGAGTAAAACTGATATTGAATATGGTTGGCTCAGACCCGCTTCTACAATTAAAACGAATATTAAAGACAGAATTAGGGAAGAGAGAGCACAAGCCGTCCAATCAGGTAAAAAGAAAGCTTTTGAGAAATTTCTAAAGCTTCTTAAAATAGAACATAAAGGAAGAGTTCCTCTCGGAGAAAAAGGTGTAGGACGTTTTGCCTGTCATAGACTAGGAAGTAAATTGACTATAAAGACTAAAATAGCAGAAAAAGACTATGAGTATGTTTTAAATATAGATTGGGATGATTTTAACCCTGTTAGAAAAGAGTACAAAAATTTAAATTCGGTTGGTATCTCACTTACTAGGCAGTCACCTAGTCGAGATTATGGTGAAACTAATTCAGGAACTCAAATAATTATTTACGGTGGTAGAGAAGGATTTGAACTAGATGAAGATGAAATTCACGAGATTAATAGAACAATTTTAAAACTTAATACCCCTAATCCTAATCCAAGTGTTCAACTTTCTCCATTTAGCGCAAAATTTGAATGTCTTCAAGTTAAAAATTTAGATAAAAAAATAGATTACAAGAAATATTCTCCGGTTTTTTCAATATCTGGTATTGTTGACGAATTTGGAGTATTTAATTATGATTATAAATTCACTCCGCCTTATCATGAAAAAATACCTTTAGCACCTATAATTCATGAAAATAAAATTTTAGACTTAAAGGTTTTAAATAAGGATTTTTGGTTTGAAGAAGTAAACAATCAAAAATTATGGAGAATTCCGAATTGTGGCTCATTTTATGTTCATATTGATATTTGGTATAGGGATAAACCGTGGAAGGATAATTTGGACAATGACTTTTTAAGTTTTCTAAAGAAATATGGGGGGATTTCTGTATATCGCGATGGGATAAATGTTTTTTCTGCGGAATGGGGAGCAGAATCGGATTGGTTAGAACTTAGACAAAGGCAAATTCAACAAGCAAAAAGACTTTCTTACTATCATATGATAGGAAATGTTGAAATCGAACAGGGAGAAAACATAAGTATTACCGATAAAACAAATCGGGAAGGGATGATTGGAAATCGTGCTTTTAAAGATTTGAAAGAGTTGGTTAAAGGAGTAACCTTTTTAGTCGAAAAAGACTACATGGGTAAAAGAGATGAACTAAATCGATTGACCGGTGGTTTAATTCGTGACACTAAAGTTGTCAAAAAATTCTCTACCGAATCCGCTCAGATTATAACGAATATTCACGATAAATATGATTTAACGAAAGACCCTTATCAGCTACTAACTAATTTGGGTACCCTTTCTGAGAGAAAAAGTCATCTTGTAGACCTTTCGAAGTCCTTAAAAAATCTAGAAAAAAATCTAGGACAAATTCAAGAAGTACAAGAATTGTTAACTGAACAAGCTGGTTTTGGACTAGGAATCGCAGTTGCTTTGCATGAAATAAGCAAAACCACTTCTAATTTCTACTACGGCATTTTGGAAGTAATTGAAAGTGGAGATTTCGATACAAATAAACTAGACGAATTAAAGGAAACATCAAAATCGTTAGAATCAGAATTAAAACGATTAAGCCCATTACGTGCTCTAAGAAATGAAGAACCTATCGCTTTTAAAATTTCAAAATCAATTGATTATGTATACTCAATGTTTAAAAGGAGATTTGAAAAATTGGATATATCATTTTCATACAACGTCAGTCAAGATTTTAAAGTTGTCGCTCGATATGGTGCCGTAAATCAAATTTTGACCAATCTTTTTGAAAATTCTTGTTACTGGATGGACAACCCAAAAATATTAAGTCGTGAAATAAAATTAGAAATGGATTCTTCACATAGAACTTTGATAGTTGCGGATAATGGGCCAGGAATTGATGAATCTGTTTTACCATATTTGTTTACCCCTGGTTATAGTTTGAAATACCCACCTAGTGGATTAGGGCTTTATGTTTGTAAACATTATTTGAACTTAATGAAGAAGAGGGGAGATATATATTTAGTAAGAGAAGGAGATAGGTTATCCGGTTTAAATGGAGCCCAGTTCTTGTTGGATTTCTCTAAAGTAAGTAATCCAGAAAATGATTAAAAAATGAAGGTTTTTGTAATTGATGATAACATACCCAAAATTACTGAGTTCGTTGAAAACAATAAATACGATTCTTCAATTGATACTATTGACCTTAGCTATTTAGTAAGAAATGCGGAATGGAAAGGAGAGCAAAACCTTCAACGGCTTCTGAAATATTTATTAAATCACGCAGTAAGCCAAAAAAAAGAAATATCGATTGAAGGATTTACTCATCCAGAAATATGTTTAAGTCATATAGATAGCGGCATTCTGCCAGATATAATAATTTATGATTGGGAATACGGTAGCGAGCATGATAATAATTCCAGTAATTGGTTGATGGAAATTATTGAATTAACCAAAGCTTTTATTTTTGTGTATTCCGGGGTTAAACAATTTATTCCTGCGCATTTAAACAAAGAATCCTTTGACCAATATGCTGATAGGTTTCAACTTTTTGGCAAAGGAAACAATAAAAATTCTTTATTTTCTTCAGAAGAATTCATTTTAAATCTGATTGTTGGTAGAGTACGTTCTGATAATGAAATTATGATGCAGGGCATTCCGATTCAATTTAATACATCAGGATATCTAGAAGAGGTAAGTGATATTCAATACCTTGAAAAAATGTTTGATAGAGGAGTAATAATTCAAAAACTAAAAAACGGAATTAACGAAAGTTCTATAGAACAACTGTTAAGCGAATCAAATGAAAAAATATTTTGGAACCCTGAAAAGGGTTATCTAATGACTAATGAATCAGAAATAATAACGAAAAAGTTTGAACCGACTGTTGCATTGTCTTTTTTAGAAGTCGCAAAAAAATTTGGTCTTGAAAGCTTAACAAATACCCTTTCAAGAAGTTTAATTAAAATTTAGTGTAAATGCCGGCATTGAGTCAAGAACAAAAAGATTTGATGGGTGAGCCTATTATCCCATTTCAAAGAAATACCAGGGGAAAAACAATAGAAAAGGACTTGAAAGAAGGGGAGGGGCATAATGGTGAATTTCTAGAATATATCCATGATGGTATCGACAATAATAAACCAAGACATAATTATGCTGAGTTGACTGATGAAGAGGTGGAAGCAATGATTAAAAATGGCGGGAAATACGAGGAGAAATGTTTCTTATGGGTTCTAGACGATGTGTCAATAAAAATTTTAAGAGAAACTACTAGAAATATATTAAGAACGGATAAGCCAATAGTTTGTCATACGAATATAACAGGTTGTCAAAAAGCAATTGTCGGAGGAGAGATGTTTTTTGCCACAAGTGGTGAGGTATATATTAATTTCTTTTCAGACCGTTATGGTAATCCTAGTGCCGAATTGTGGGCAGAAGCAAAAAAGTATATTGAGAGCGTAGGATATAGCCCTTTAAAAGATATTTTAGAATTAATTGGAAATGAATAAGCAAAAATTTACCGCAGTAGACTTATTTGCCGGTATTGGCGGTCAATCTGTAGGTCTAAAAAGAGCAGGGTTCGTTATAAAGGCCTCAGTCGAGATTGATAAAAACGCGGTTAAAGGATATAAACAAAATCATCCTCGAACAAGAGTGTTCGATTACGATATTCGAGAAATAGATACCGAAAACATTAAGAAATTATTGGGGGCTAAGCCCCTGCACTTGCTCGCGGGGTGCCCGCCTTGCCAAGGTTTTTCATCTGTAAGGCGTTTAAACCGAAAGCAAAGTGTTAGAGATGACAGGAATAATTTAATTCTTGAATATCTACGTTTTGTAAAAGAATTAAAGCCGCTAACCATTATGATGGAAAATGTTCCAGGGCTAGTCAATTACTATCTTTTTAAACAAGTAGTAAAAGAGTTAACAGAATTGGGATATAATCCAAAATTTGATATTTTAAATGTCAAAGACTTTGGAGTTCCACAAAGCAGAAAACGTTTGGTTTTAGTAGGCTCGCTACTTGGGGAATTGGATCTTAGCAAAATGTATGTTCAAAAAAGAACTGTTAGACACGCTATTGGTGATTTACCAAAAATAGAAAATACCGATGACGAAGCTCACAAGATAGTTGCTAACCACATTCCAAGAATTCAAAGAATGATTGAATTAATTCCAAAGAACGGTGGGAGTAGAAAAGATTTACCTAAAGAATATATTCTCGAATGCCATAAAAAAGAAAATGTAGGTTTCAACGATGTTTATGGAAGATTAAAATGGGAAAATTACTCATCAACAATAACTGGCGGCTGTTTAAACCCATCTAAAGGTAGATTTTTACACCCAGAAGAGGATAGATGTATAACAGCTAGAGAAGCTGCACTTTTACAAACATTCCCTAAGAACTATAAAATACCGGTAGATATTTCAAAAACTTCGGCTGCTCTTTTGATAGGCAACGCACTACCACCAAGATTTAGTTACTACCAATCTAAAAACATTAAAAATCATCTTATTGAAAATTTGAAATAATTCTAGTGTTTACTGGAAGGTTTCCGGCCTAAGTGAATTTTGGCAAAACAATAGGGGAGAGGAGCGTTAAGAATTTTAGGGGGCTGGTTACAATATACTAGTTGACTTCTCTATTATTTCTTTTACCTTAAAGCAGTCTTAAGAGTTACAATGGATCCTAAAATTTAACGACCGACCCGTACATTGTTTCCAAAGTTATCTGTAAGCCTTGATTTTTTTGTTTCTTTTTTATCAAGAAAAAAAGAAAAGATATTTTCCAATTAATGGATAAAAGTTTCAATAATTACACGCATGGATAAATTCTATAAGCAAATTTCAGATTATCAACCATCAGTTTCGCTGTTACAAAAAAAAATCTCTAAAGACCTTGAAAGGCTTCAAAAAATTGGGCCTGTAATTCAACCTTCAGTAGCTAAAATGCTTGAAAAAATCCAGAAAGACCAAGAAAGATGGTCTAATCTGAATATCCTGCAACCAATTGCCCAAGAACTTATAAAAACTCAGGAAGATATGCTAAGGGCAACAGCTCCATTAACTCAAGTTGCTAAACAATTGAAGGGGTTTTACGAACCATGGGATTACATTAAACCTAATTTTGAATCTTTAAACTTAATTAGCACAAATCTTGCTTATTCCGATTTTGTTGATTTCACTAGAGTACCGATATCTACAGAAATTTTCGAAAATATTGGTAAAGAATTAAAAGTATCAGCTGAGGAATTATCAATGTTGGAATACCATATGAGCACTCCTGAAGAAGCTGAATATGATGAAAAGGATACAATATTAATTTATAATGACACCAAAGAAATTATCACTAAAATTTATAATGATAACGAAATTCTTTACACTATTGACCCATATAAATTTGAAGAAGTAATAGGAGAATTACTTTATTCAAAGGGGTTTGAAGTTAATATATCGCAAAAAACCAGAGATGGGGGGTTCGACATTTTAGCAATAACAAAGCAAGGAGGAATTCCATTCAAAATGCTAGTAGAATGTAAAAGGCATAAGAAGACCGTTGGTGTGGAAATAGTGAGAAGTTTTTGTGATGTTATAGAAACGGAAAAGGCTAATAAAGGTATTTTAGTAACTACTTCTTATTTTTCTAAACCAGCTGTAGAAAGAAAAAATAAAAAAGGAGAACTTTTAGATTTAGTCAATAGGGATGGCTTAATTGATTGGATAGCAGAATACCATCTAAACCCTAATCGATAATTCTATTTGACATAATGTTAGAAGTGCCTAAGAAAAATTTCAAACAAAGAATAGTGGGTAGCAAGTGCACAGAAATTTTATTTTCAAAATTTTGTGCTGTTGCGGCAATCTGACGAGATATTCGTGAAAAATTTATTGGCCGATAGTTTCTCATAAATTGCATATTTCAAAAAAGCTAAAAGGTTTTGCTTTTTTTGGCGCTGGCCAAGCGTTGGCAAATTGTGTTTAGAAATGAACGCCATAAAGCATTTAATTTTTTAAAAACAATCTAGCGGTTGGGCGCGGCAATTTTACATAACGGCAAATTATGAGTACAGACGAATAGGTTTGTCGCCAGGGTTGCGGAATATCGAAGTTTAGAATAAATTTTATTCTTTGTGGAAAATTTGAAGCTACGTAAATTAAACAGGTTGATGACCCTGTTGGTAATTCGCTTAAAAGCTCGAAATGTGAGGGATATTTTACATAATAGAATTATGACTTACAGCCGTTAAGAACCATTCCAGTAAAACGGCTTTTACATAATGGCTGACGATATGATTCGCTGACGCGAAGGTCATATCTGCAATTATGTAAAATGCAAGCATGCGCCGTTTTACAACACAGACCAATCTGTATCATAATGTCTTGCATTATGACACTTTGCTTGGGTAAAGCAAAGTAGTTGGTACTAAATCTTCTTTAAATTTTTCTTCTAAAAAGTTTCTTCTGAAAGGGTAATGGAACACTTGTTATACGACCCGACGAAAGGAGGGAAGCATAATGTGTGTGGAATGGAATAATAAGTCTATGATTTTAATAAAAGTCTTTATATATTTGGACTATAAATATTTTCGTAGACGAAAAAATGGAAAGTACCAAATTAACAATCAAGGAAGCAGCAACAAAATTAGACCTTACTCCACAGCAAGTTCGAAATTTATGTCGATATGACAAATTACCTAGTGAAAAACTAGGAAGTTCTTGGATTTTAAATGAGAGCGAGGTTGAATACTATAAATCAACAAACAGTTGCGGTAAAACTGAGGATAAGAATTTATCTCAAAACAATAACTCAAATTCAATAAGTTTCAACGAACCAATTGCTCTTTCATTTTTTACAGGTGCTATGGGTCTAGATTTAGGCATTGAAAAAGCAGGTTTCAAAACACTCCTTGCTTGTGAAGTTGATAAAGCAAGTCGTAAGACGATTACTCGAAATAAGCCAGATATTGCTTTGATTGGAGATATTAGGGATTATAACGCCGAAGAAATAAGAGAGAAAGCTGGTCTCGGAGCAAACGATGAAATAGACTTGGTTGTTGGCGGGCCACCATGTCAGGCATTTAGTACTGCAGGTAAAAGAAAGGGGTTTGAAGATGAGAGAGGTAATGTGTTTTTAACTTTCATAGATAGAATTTTAGAGTTACGGCCAAAATATGCCGTAATAGAGAATGTTCGTGGATTATTATCAGCTCCTCTGAGTCATAGACCACACAATCAACGAGGAAGTGAATTCCAAGATTTAAACTTTTCTGAATTAAAAGGTGGAGCTCTACTTAACATTGTAAATATTCTGAGAGATAATGGTTATGGCGTAAGTTTTAATTTATACAACGCAGCAAATTTTGGAACTCCGCAAAAACGGGAACGAGTAATAATCTTAGCGTCGAGAACAGGTGAAAAATTACCTTATTTAACACCAACTCATTCTGAAAATGGAGAATTCGGTTTACCAAAATGGAAAAGTTTTAGAAATGCTGTTTCTAATATGAAAACTGATTCTGAGAATCATGTTAATTTTCCTGAAAAAAGATTA
Source organism: Maribacter spongiae (assembly GCF_047345125.1). Classification (NCBI taxonomy): domain Bacteria; kingdom Pseudomonadati; phylum Bacteroidota; class Flavobacteriia; order Flavobacteriales; family Flavobacteriaceae; genus Maribacter; species Maribacter spongiae. Next base: position 10,956 of record NZ_JBLFEQ010000009.1, read on the forward strand.
AAATATTATAGAATGTTAGGGCCAGGTGAATACTGGAAGAACTTACCCATAGAAACTCAGAAAGAGGCTATGGGAAAATCTTTTTATTCTGGTGGTGGAAAAACTGGCTTTTTTAGAAGACTAGCTTGGGATAAACCATCTCCAACCTTAGTAACACACCCAGCAATGCCTGCTACGGACTTAGCTCATCCTGAGAAGAATAGGCCGTTGAGTATTGAGGAGTATAAAAGAATTCAACAGTTTCCCGACAGTTTTATTATTGAAGGAAGTTTAATTGAGCAGTATAGGCAAATAGGAAATGCAGTCCCCGTCGGTTTGGGCAAGGCAGTAGGAAAGGCCATAATAGACCACATGAACGGAGTGCCTGCAACTCAATACCAAGGATTTAAATATTCAAGATATAGCAATACAGACGATGAACGCTGGGAATTGCAAACTTCTAAAGTTATGAATCAATTTAAAATGGTCATTTAATGAATAAACTAAATTTAGAAGACGTAAAGATTTATGTTGAGGAGAATATTGGAATTTTTCATCAAAAAAGAATAGACAAGCTCGATGACTTAAAGTTGAAAGACATTCTAAAAAGAAAAAATCCTTATTTGTTTAGAGCAAAAAACGTCTTGATAGCATCTGATATTGTTCAGGGTATTCTAGACGCATGGGTTTCATCAAGTGAAGAAGGAATTTTTGGTGATTGGCTAGAAGGGTTAGCAATATTTGTAAATAATAAAGTTTATGGAGGTTGGAAGTCTGGAGGAGACGGTATTGATTTAGAATTTGATAAGGAAGGAGCAAGACATATTGTAACAATAAAATCAGGACCTAATTGGTTTAATGACAGTTCATGGAAAAAGATGATAGATAATTTTGACTCTGCTAGAAGAAGGTTAAAAACTTCTGGTAGTGGAATTAATGTTGTCGCAGTAAACGGATGTTGTTATGGCAGATCCACCAAGAGATTTGAATACAAAAAGAAAGGGGATTTATACAAATATTGCGGACAATCATTTTGGACTTACATTTCAAATGATGACAATTTGTACAAGGATTTAATTATACCAATTGGGTATAAAGCTAAAGAGAAGAATGAAGAGTTTCTAGTATCCTATTCTAAAATATTAAATAAGTTTACGTTAGAATTTTCGGAAAGCTTTTGTTTAGAAAATGGAGCAATTGATTGGGATAAATTAGTAGAATTCAACTCAAGTATTCGCTAATTAAGTTCTTATAAATATGATTAACTGGCAATACTTCCCAAAGTCCGATAAAATTCCTTCCCATCTTAAAGAAGTTGTAGAGGTTTTTGAAAATGAAGCTGAAAAGATTGATTCTGAAAATTATCAATTTTCAAGCGATGAAGTTCTATCCTATTTAAGAAGTGGTCTAGAATCGATAAATTATGAAGTTGAAAGGTCAAAGAAACGAGTGGATAAAATTCAGGTACCTGTTTTGTTTGGCAGAAATGGGAAGCTTGATAAATATTTTGAGGCTGACGGCTTAAATGAAGAATTTAAAACGGTTTTAGAAGTAGAAGCTGGAAGAGCTGTTGCAAACTATCAGTTTTTAAAAGACCTTTTTCAAGCCTCGGTAATGCACGATATTGAATATCTAGTTATAGCTGTTCGAAATATCTATAAATCTGGTAAAGATTTCGAAAAAGTAATATCTTTTCTGAATACTCTTTATACAAGTGATAGGTTAAAGCTACCCTTATCCGGAATATTAATTATTGGTTATTAAAATGGATTTTAAGTACAAGGTTAAACGGCCTAAGAGAATTTTGGTAAAACAATAGGCGAGGGGAGCGGGCATATTTTAGGGGGCTGGTTACAATTTTTCTTGACAGTTGAAATGATTATTTAACCTTAGAGCAGTCTTAAGAGTTACAATGGATCCTAAAATATAGCGACTGAGCCGTACATTGTTTCCAAAATTATCCGTAAGCCTTGATTTTTTTGTTTCTTTTTTTATCAAGAAAAAAAGAGGGCATAAAATAGAATTCTCCTGAGGAGGATTTTATTTTGTGAGCCAGCCGTAGCGTTGGGCTTAAACATCGAAAAAAATAATGCCAGCGCGCCATCTCGCTCAAAATTCTTAAGATTAATAATCTTCAGAATTTGTGCCGTATTTTACATAATGTAAGGAACACGTTCAAAAAAACTTCAAACAAGACAAGAGGTTAGCAAGGGCTAAGAATTTTGCTCGCAGAGAAAATTTTAGCTGTTGCGGCGAGCTGACGAGAATGTCGTAGAAAAAAAATCTTGCACATATTTCCTCGAATAAGAGAATTTTAAATGAATCTAAAAGGCTAGCTTTTAAATGACGTTGGCAAGCGATGGCAAATTGTGTTTAAAATAAATTGCCTGAGCAATTTGATTTTAAAAAGCAATCGAGTCCCGATAGCTATCGGGAGCGTGCGGCTATTTTACATAACGGCAAATTATGAGTACAGACGAAAGGTTTGTCGCCAGGGTTAACGAATTTCGAAGTTTAGAATAATTTTTCTTTTGTGTGGAAAATTTCCGGTAGCGTAAATTAAATAGGTTGATGACCCTGTTAGTAATTCTCTTAAAAGCTACAAATGCCAGGGATATTTTACATAATAGAATTATAGCTTACGTTTTTAATTCAACCTTTACGGTATGTTGGCAGCCGCATCATCTTTCTTGATTTTAGCTTCAGCCACTGGCTAAACCTAAAATACAAAATGTACTATAATGTTCTGCGTTATGTAACTTTGCTTTGGTAAAAAGCTTTTTACGACTCAAATTTTCTTTGATTTTTTTCTTTCTAAAAACTTCTTTAAAAAATGTAATGGAATACTCTTTTTGCAGAAAGGGTAGAGGAGTGGAGGCAAAATGTGTATGGAATGGGAATACACTCTCTTATTTTCAATTGATTACGGAAATAAGTAAAATTATACTTGTTAATTTTTATTATATTTGAGTTACACTTTTGAGTAACAAATTCTCCCTAAACCTTGTCTCAATCTAATATTGTTTTGTAGTAGAAGCTACTATAAAACAGAATTATTTATGTGAAAAATTAACAAAGATGTAGAATTGAATATTTACACTCACTTAATAATAAAAACTAAAAATTATAAAAACACAATTACAAGATATAAATGATTTTTATGATAGAATAATCCCAACAAAAGCAGGAGGACTATTAATATACATACTTCACAAAAAAATAGAATTACAAATAATTCCACATCGCTTTGAGGAAATAGATTTGGAATATGCCCTAGACGAGGTTTTAGAAATTGCTTCCATCGGCAAACCACAAATAGAAAAACTTACCCAAGAATTACTTCATTTTTTTATTGAGCATCCTAGAAACGACCCTTATAAATATATTCTTACCTCTCACGCAACTCGATTTTTAGATTTTCTCGGAAATAAACTTTTTAATGAACACAAGCACTTTCCGCTTAGAAAAACATTTCAGAATTATGGACTGTTTAAGGCTGAAACTATTGAAGAAATAACAGACTTTAAAGTTTGGTTTGAGAATAATTTTAAGAACAGTAGTAGGACTTTAATTGAAAATCATCTTGAAGCTTTTAAGGATGTCATTAATGAGTCTATAATTAGACTCAACAAGATTATTTCTAGTCCAGATAATGTTGCATTAGATAATCTTGATGAGTTTACACAGTTATTTCGTGATAGTGTTTCTCGGTCTGATGAAATAAATGAAACACTACAACTTAGCGGTAATCTCAGAGCTCAAATACGTACCGTAGTTGAATATTTCGATAACAGAGTAGCTAGTGTCAATCATATTTTAGCACAAAAAGACCCTCAGGTTTTAAAAGATTTAAAGGCTAATTATGATGCTGCCTTACTAATAAAAACAGAGGTGTTTAACTTTTTTGACCTTATAAAGGAAAAGCTAGACCAAATTATTGATAGATACATATATGCAGATAAACAATTGGCAAATTTTAAGGAGAACTTTAGAACCAGAACCCAATTTCAAAGGAATCTTCGTAAGTTCTTAGAAGCAACCCTCGAAGCTTCCGTCTGCGACCGAAATGAAGGCTTAAAATTTTATAAGCCCCTTGAGATAAATGCCATTCCGGAAGAACGTTTTAAATATCTAAACGTTAAAAAATACGATACGTTTATTAAAAAGAAGAGTTATGTGCTAGAACAGGAATTAGACCCAGTTTATGCCCTGGAGCAGACAAAGAACGCAAATGTGGCACTCGATAAGCAGGAAGAGGTGGCGCGACAACTCAACATTTTTAAAATCAATTTATCAAAACAAGTAGATACAGACCTTACCAAAGAGTTCTACAGGCTTCTTGAAGAGACGAAGGATGAAAACATCGCTTTAAAAGTAGTTTTTGATATTCTGAAGTATGCAAGCAAACACAAAGAATACGATTTGAAAATCGAACAAAACATACCTGAAAAGTACCAGGATAAAAACATATTAATATGGCAAATGAACATACTGCAGAAGCAGTAAATAATCACTTTGTAGATATTTTTAAGAAGGCAGATGTTCAAAAGCATTTTGCCGATTTAAATATAGAATTGTTACGAGGTCGGCACATTCAGGATGATGCCCACTACTTTCATAGATTATTGTCTAAATACTTTATAGAACTTAAAAAGTACTACGAAGTATTTTACAATCTCCAGCTAGATAAAAAAACATTTGAAGGCGTTACCTATTTCTTTTTGACTTTTTATGAAGATTCAAAAGGTGTGCTATCAGCTAATTCAAGACATAGAGACTTAACTCCTATTGAAACTATTATTGCAATTACCTTATTACAAATGTATTATGAAAGGTATTTTGACAATGTAAAAGAGATTTCGTTTCAAGATATTAAGGCAAAAATTAAAGAAAGTGAATTTAGCCATTTATACAAATTAGCATTTTTTAAAAACGGAAATCGAGACAATTTTACACCTAAAGAATGGGCTAATCTCACTAAGAATTTCAAGAACGTTATTCAGGATTTTGAACAGTTAGGATGGGTGGATAAATTTATTCAAATAGATGATAAAAATTTCTCATTTACAATTAAGGAGGCTATACATCGTTTCCAGACAATGTATGAATACGAAATTTCAAACTTCGAAGAGTTCGTTAATAATTTAGACCAATCAAATTATGAATAAACTCCCTCTCATACATTCCATATCTACGGTAAACGTTGTCAAGCATTACAATCAAGATTACCTTATTCACGATACGCGCACAGATTTCACAGGACCAAATGGTATAGGGAAATCCCTACTAGCAGATTTACTACAAATATTATTTATAGCAGAGCGAAAGAAAATTCATTTTGGTACCGATAGCGTAAAGAAAGAACATCGCCAAATACACACTATTCCTTACAGCGGTCCCAATGCCTATTTCTTTTTAAATATTGAAGTGGAGCATAAAATGTACTTGACCTTTGGAGTGAATATCCCAAATACAAGTTCTGGTCAAATCAAGTTGTTTCGAGTGTTAAATGAGCCTTTTGATGCTAGTGTCGATAGTAGAAAAACAGTAAAAGAGCGTCATAAAATAAGCGAATATCTCATTCCAGAAGACAGACTCATATACCACAACAACTTTATAGTAAATAAGACCATTCCATCTATAGATGTTCTCACAAGGCACCTACGCGATAACTACGAGCTTCACTTAGACATTTATTCAAAAAAGGCAGAGCGCAAGGAATTGTATCAGTTCTTTTATGATAAAAACATACTGCCTCTCAACCTTAGTCAAGAAGCACATCTTACCGCTTTCGCGAAAGTGCTACAAGCTTTTTCAAAAGCAAACACGCTCGATACAGATAAAGATGTTAGTCTTAAAAATTTTCTGTTCGAAAATAAAAAAGCTGAAATTGAGGACAACTACAAGCAAAACAAAAAGAATCTAGATGATTATGTAGCCCGATATAAAAACTTGAGTTTGCTTATTGAAACGCTAAAAGGTAAAAGAGAATTTTTAGAAGATTTAGAAATGCTTTCAAAAGCATATACTAGCTCAGAAAAAGAGTATTTTCAATATAAGTACCATCAACAAAAACATCAATTTGAAACCCAATGCAAAGAATGGGAGGACATAGCAAAAAGAGAACAAAAGCTTAAAACAGATATTAGCAAACAGAAAAAGGCTTTACCAGACTTGGAAACTAAGGCGAATGAAGCCATTAGTAAGTTTAAAATATATTCTACTGCATTGAGTAACCTTAATACCTATAAAAATAATCACAAAACCTTTGAAGCCAAAACCAAGACATATAATGCACTTCGCACCTTAAAGATACCAAAGGAATTAGACCAAAAGAGTAAACAATTTGATTTTACAAATAGCTCTCCTGATGCAGTAATAGAAAAAGTAAACCATCTTTTACCTTTACTTAAAACCTACGGTAGTGTCGATAAAATAGAACAGCAATATCAATCGCAAGTTGCTTCATTAAATACGCTCAAGAAAAAACTACAAGACGACAAGGTAAATACTGAAAAGCTCATTGACATTTTAAATTTGGATAATGACAAGTCGTTTGCTTCTAAAATTTTAAAAGAGAATAAGAGTATTTCTTTAGGGCAGGAAACTGTACTACGAGGATTTCTTTTAGACACGCATTGGGAATTTCCCGAAAAAGTATTGGATAACGTGATGTACGCCGAAGATTTAAACATACTCGACAACAACAATATTAAAAAAGATGAAGGCAATGGCGGATATTGGTTTACAATGGGCGGTATTCACAGATTTATCAAAGCATTGTCTTCAGAAAGGCTATTCGAAAACTCAGAAGCGCTATCAAAAGCATTTACATTAAAAAAAGAAACACTTAATACTCAAGTAAATGATATAAATGAAACTTTAAAGCAAATAATATCTTTAGAACAAGGTAAAACAGAAGTATTAGAGCAACTTGATTTTGACTTTAAATGGGATATGAATATTCCAGACCAGCGCCAAGTCAATGAGTACAGAAAAACCATGGAAATGATTCAAAGTCTAGACGCTTTAAAGGAAAATATTAAGTCGGAATTGACTGCTGATAAGAATGCTTTAGAAGTTTTAAGTAAAACAATTCCCTTCAATTTTTCTACAAAGAATTTTGCAGATGAATTAGAAAAATGCAACACAGAACAAGACACGTTAAATCAGGCACAGCTTAAAGCAAATAGCAAACATCAAGAAGCAAAAACGCTAATTAAAACATTGTCAAAGCAATTAGAATCTATCAATTTTAACCCAGAAGAGGTCAAAACAGAAAAACAAAAACTGCAAAGTAATTTAACAAATGAGAAGAAACGAATTACTGATAAATATCCAGAACTAAAGGATGTTTTAGATAAATGGAAGACGAGCGAAGAAATGGATTATCAAGAGGTCTACGCACTCGCTAAAACAGCCTATGAACAAAAGTATGATAACACGTTGACTTTCTACAAAGAGCTTAATGATGATATAGAAATAAAAGATAAAAAACAGCATCAATACGAATTTAAGTTGTTGGAGAAAAAGCTTTTGGGCAATGACATAGGAACTACAAAAAATATAGAAAGTGCATTAAGTAGCCTTTATACCAACCGAAATAAACTTGCAAAAACTATTATAGACTCAATGCTGAGTATTTTTAGTAAAACACAAGATGAGTACGATAATTATAAAAAAGTAGTCACAAATCTTAATACCTTCTTTAAGGGAGAGCTGATTAGTAAAAAATACTACTTTCAGATTGTCTTTGACCCAAGCAAAAAATTTAGTGTAAACTGGATAAACGATTTATCTTCGAAAGCACAAGCTGCTGGACTATTTAACTCCGACAACGTAGAAAAATTTGTTGAAGAATCGTTTAAAGAAATTTCAGGTTATTCAGATACCATAAATTTTTCAGACTTACTAGACCCAAAAACCTACTTCACACTCAAGACTGAGTTTAAAGATGATGATGGTAAAGAATATCCAGGAAGCACAGGCGAAAGTTATACTGCAAGAGTCTTACTTGGTATCGGCAGATTGTCCATTACATCTAAGAACATTAGAGAAGGACTTAAATTTTTAATTCTTGAAGAAGTGTCTAATCTTGATGACGATAACTTCAATACATTTCCAGAAATCGCAAAAAAATATGGTTATCAAATTATAACGATGACACCGGAGCCATTCGGCTCTAATAGTGATGACGGTTGGTATTTGCACCAACTAATAGAAGGAAAAACAGACAAGAACAGAAACTATCCAATTCCAAATAGCAGTTTTAAGACTAACTATAAAAATGAACAGTTGCAGGGATATCTTAAAAGAATGAATCAGAAATGAATTGGATTGAGATAAAAGCATTACATAAACTATACATCAATGGTGAAGTTAGAATAAATCAGACTTTGGCGAAAAGTCCTGTATTTAAAAATCACCAAAACGCTTTGGAAATTGAGCGTAGGAGAAAATCTTTCACGAGAAATGAAGTATTCCTTGAGGTTTATGAAAGACGATATTTAAAAGACTACGAAAAATATGTGGCTTTTCTAGAAGGTGAAGGGCTTTTGAAACCACAGTTACGATTTAATAAGAATGATATTGATTTACTTATTCAATTCAAACAAGGTATCGCAAATGGTAGTTTGTTAACGCGAAGAAATGAATTAGAGGAAGCTCAAGAATCTGTTAGAGGTTTCTCGCATATGTTCTTTAAAAATGACAAATATCTCGATGGAAAAACGCTTTTAATAGATGCTATAAATTCCATATTTGATATTACGCTTGTAGATAATAAAAGTCAACAATATCTGTATGTCCTACAATGTGATGACCCTAATCTTATCATTTTATGCGAGAACGGTAATTTTCTTAACAGAGATAAAATTCCTAGAGCAAATGGCTATGAGCTTTGGTATGCTGGTGGTAGAAATATTCCTAAATTAGAATACACACATCAAATAAGAAGAGGATTACCTATTTACTATTCCTGCGATTGGGATAAAGACGGACTAGAAATTTTCCAGTTAGCAAAGCAAAAAATCCCAGATTTAAAACTATTACATCCAGATGGTATTTCAAGAGGTATTGCTACAACAGAACATAAAAGCCATTGGCTATACCCTGACCAACCAGAATTATTGTCTGGCTTACAACCAGAGTTATACTCAGAAAAAAATAAAACGAGAATAAGAGAATTAATAATTAAAAACCATTGGATAACCGAGGAAGGGAATAATTTAAAAGTGATGATTGATAATTATAATTCTTAATATAAAAGAAACTTTTAATTGAAAATATTATTTTTTTAACTTCCCTGTTCCATAATTAACCCGCTTCTTAAAGTCAATTACTTCATCCTTTAATTTCTTATTGGCATTTTCAATAAGTTCATTTTGAAGTTTCATAATACATAACAAGTCGTGAATGGCATTTAAGTTATCTAGTTGTGTATATACGATTCTCTCTAGGTCGGCTTTAGTGTATTTTGGATATGGCATAAAATTTGAAATAAAGTTATTAACAATAAAAAATTTAAGTTATAATTACTTTTATATAATTTATACTTATATAAAGTTAACTCAAACTTATGATTAAAATTTTAAAAACGCAAGTTTAGATTACTAAAATTTAATTTAAACTTATGTTTTAACAAGAATGTATTATATATTTAAAATAGAATACATTAATAAATATGGCATTAGAAAGGATAAATAGAATAAAAGAAGTTTTAGTGATTCAAGGCAAATCTCAAGTTTGGCTTGCGGAAGAATTGGGAAAAAGTACAACTTCTGTAACGGCTTTTTGCAATAATAAATCACAACCACATTTAAAAGATTTAAAAAGAATAGCAGAAATCCTAGATGTTGATATTAGAGAGTTATTAGTTTCTACAAAATGATTGCCTTAGAGTTTCTAAAATCAGAATTAAAAAGTCATAATTTAGAATTAACCGCTAAAACCGATGGGAGGGAAGGGGTTGATTTTTTAATTGGCGAGAACCAAATATACTTACAGCCACTAGATTTAGATACTGTAAAACAAGGTATTAAAATCCCAAAACAAGATTTAGGAGAGTTAAACGATAACTTGTTTATCGCTTTAGTTTTGATAACGGAGGAACAACCAAGGGTTGTTTATTTCATTCCGTCCAAAGACTTACAAGATTTCAATAACAGTTTCTTTGTAAATAACGAAGTCAGTTTAATACCTAATTTATCTAATTGGGAGATTAAAATATCAAGCAAATCCATTGAAGAGCTGGAAAAGTACGCTTTAAACAATATGATTAGTAAACTAAGAGTTTAGTTTTATAATATTATGTAAAATAGACGTGCGTTTTTACCCAGATGAAGCGTTGGCAAAACGGCCTCATAAAACTTTAGCTAAAACAATAGGTGAAATGAGCGTGCATATTTTAGAGATTTAGCAATACATATTCTTAATATTTCCAAAGTTTTAAAGCTAGTTCAAAGCAATCTTAAAACTTTCTAATGTTTTCTAAAATATAGCGATTGAGCCGTATATTGTTTCCAAAGTTTTGTGCAGCCTTGATTTTTTTGTTTCTTTTTTTCTTGATAAAAAAAGATAATAATAAACCATTAATAGTCACAATTTCAAATTTTCACTTCTAAAGGTTCTTAAATAGCTCAAACCCAAAAAAGTTAAATAATTGCAGAATTAGAGCAAGTGTATAGAAATTATCTCGCAGAGTAATTTTATACTCTTGCGGAACGCTTTACGAGAATGTCGTAGAAAAAAATATTGCAGGATTATTATCGAATACGCGAATTTTGAATCATTCTAAAAGGCTAGCTTTTTTATGGCGGTGGCTATGCGGTTGGAAATTGTGTTTAGAAATAAACGCCAGTAAGCGTTTAATTTATAAAAAGCAATCGAGCGCATAGGCAGCGGCAATTTTACATAACGGCTAATTATAGCTACAAACAGCAGAATGTTTCTTATTTAGTACTAAACCCAAGAGCCAGATGTTTAATGACCCTAGTACTGAAGTTTATTTTGTGTTCAAGACTTTCTGGGATATTTTACATAATATGGAATTATAGCTTACAAATGGCATAACAACAGGATATAATCGAAATATGATATTTGTACTATAATTTACATTATGTAAAATAGATATTTTGTCGTCCTATCTATTAAACCATTACTAAACGCTATCACAATTCCTCATAATTTGTAACGTATCCCGTATAACGTATAACCGATCGATGGGAACTGGTAATGGTTATACTACTTGATAAGTTGGAATGGATAATTGCATTTACGTTATAACTTTCACTTGTATTTCTGATTCGAAACGTTATGGTATAATCCTGTTTGACCCGGTCTTTTAAAATTTCAAGATTTTTAGGTCGTCCGTTAAATTGTATTCCAGCATTTTGATTATAGCCTCCACCCATTTGTCTTTCGCCATAATATGGCAAATTGGCCGATATAGAATCGCCAACTATTCTTATAAAATTACTTGCCCCGTTTAGGTTAATTTGATTGATCGTACTTCCTAATGGTATCAATCCACTCGATGCAATTTGATTTAAGGCATTTGTAACAAGAGGTTGTACTTTGGTAACCGTAATCTCAAAACTATTACTTTCAATAAGTGCATCCAAAATTTTATTATTCCCTATTACGGTTCTTTTTGTACCACAGCTTATACTAAGTATAAACAGGATATTTATCCATAAAATTTTTCTTCCCATGGCATTCCGATTTATTACTTTAAAGAACGGTCATATAAATTATGATTCGATCTACATCTATAATTATAACAAAAATAGTATTCATTTAATAATACGTTTTTAGTATTTTATCGAAAAAAACAATTGAAGGGTTCCAATACTTTGGAGATTTTTCAAATCCTTAAAACCCAAACAATCAATATTTAATAGCTGCCCCAATACGATCCGTTCCATTTTCTGTTAAAATTATATTGGGCAATACTCCAGAATTGATTATCTTATGCTAAAGATTTTGTGTATGAATATCAATTTTGAATATGATGATGTCAAGGCCAGCAACCGATTAGAGATTTTAGCCGCCAAAAAATTGGATAAGTTATTGGATAAATTTGATTTTATCGTTCGGGCCGATGTGTTTTTCAAAAAAGAAAATACTTCTTCGCCAGATACGGGATCCATTTGTAATATACGCTTAAGTACGCCCGGACCCAGATTATTTGCCGAGGCTAGTAATTCTAGCTTTGAAGCGTCCATTGCAGAATCAGTCGATGAATTGCTTCGGCAACTTCACAAGCGAAAAGCTAAAATGAAATCACGCTAAAACCCCTATTCTTCACGGTTTTCCATATCGTCCTCAAACCTCGTTTCGGCCAGGATGACTTTAGTGATCCGTTCGGAAAATGGGCTTTTCCTCAATTCTTTAAGCAGTCTTTTGCGCTTACGGTCAGAAATCTTTAAGGTATCCAGAATACGTTTTGTATGCCTTTGATACGTTATTCGCTTTTTCTTTAAGGCGATTCTCTTTTCGACGGGAATAACATAATCGGATTCAAACTGTGCCATTAAGGTACGTTTTTTGATCTTAATCTCCCTTTTATCCAATGTTGTCTGCGCCTTACCGGTAAATAGCCCAAAAAAGGCTATCATAAGACCACCACAAAACAGGGCCTTATATTTCATTTTCATATGAATGTGTTCTGCTTAAATGTAAGCTATTTTAGGTAGAGCGACTATATTTATGAACAGAACGGATAAAGCATCGGGTTTTAACGACATTTCATCCGATTTCGACTTCGATTCAATATTCAAAAATGAGAAGAATAGTTTCATTGCTGTTTGTGATAATATTGACCCAATTCATGTGGAGCCAAACCCCTGTTGCTATAAAGTCGGGTGCCGTTACTTTTAATTTTGTAGAAAAAAATGTGAATGGCAGTATTTCGGGATTTACATCAAAATCAAAAATCGACTGGAACAATTTGGAACGGGCCGTAATTGAAGGTTCGGTCGCTACGGAAACATTAAAGACCGGAAACTTTTTAAGGGATTGGTCCCTTAAAGGAGGAAAATACTTTGATGCCAACGATTATCCCAAAATATATTTTAAAAGTACGTCCGTACAATTAAAGGAATCGGATGTTCTGGTGACCGGTAATTTAACGATCAAGACCATTACCAAACCTATACATATCAAGTTTCAAAAGAAGGGGAATTCCTTACGGGGCACCACTACCCTATTTTCATCGGATTTTGGCATAACCGTTCTAAAAAAAGGAAGGGAATCCAATAAAGTCTCCGTAGAATTCGATTTAATATTGCAATAGGCCGTTTCCAAAGACCTAGGGTACTCTATGTATTTAACACAACGTTCTATCCATCTTTCTTAAAAAGAACGGTAAATAACCTTCCTATTCCCCAATTTCCAAGAGGAAAATAAAGCGCAAAAAACAAGGCCATACCCAAGGCGAACGTACGCTCTCCAAAAAAATGATCCATTAGGTTATCGGGATAAGCATACGAAGTTTCCAAGGCATAACCTCCAAATTCCAATAACCCCATGGCAATAAGGCCATAGGCATATTGCGCATGAAAAGGCAAGTTTCTTAAAAGCAGGGATATGGGTACCATATATAGAATATAGCAAGTAATCACCTGCCACCAAAAGGTAAATCGGGCTATTTCCATTTCCGTGCCAAACCAGTTCATGCCCAAACCCCATAAAAAATAGACCATACAGTATAAGATTACCAATCGTTTATCCACTTTAAACTGTTCTTTGGCCCAATTAAAAAATGCATTCATAATTTTATATCGTATAGTTCGAATATTTCTACCATAATCCATGGTTTATGGCGTGTATTGTACTTTTTGGTATTGAAATTTTTATTGGTTCTTCCGGATCTCTAAAGCAGTGAATCAATCATCAACGAGCTTCTTGTCTATAATTTTCAAAGCATCCTGTACCGTCCTCATTTGATCCATATCCTCATTTTCTAAGCGAATATCAAAGGCATCTTCCACATCCAGGACAATATCCACTAAATTGGCCGAATTGATATTAAGTTCCTCTAAAAAGTCGCTTTCGAGGCTTATTTGATCTACGGATACATCTTCGGGGAGGTATATTTTTATAATCTCTTTAAGTTTTTGGTATTTTTCGTTTTCTTGCATTTGTTTGGATTAATGGCTTATAATTATTTGTCATTGAACGCCCTGAAAATAACACAAGCGTTTACATCTCCAAAACCAAAACTGGCCTTGGCTATTGTTTTAGGTTTATAGGAAAGGGTCTTTTGAGGGATTTTAGATGGTGGGACAACCTGTGTTATCCCCGGGTGAATGTCCTCACAATTGACATTCCCAAAAACCATACTTTCTTCAAACTGAAGCAAGGTACCAACACATTCTATGCTTCCCGCTGCGGCCAAGCAATGTCCTATGGTTCCCTTAAAAGAATTAATGATGGGAAAACCATCACCTTTTCGTTGTAATGCGCTACTCCAATTTTCAATCTCCAAGGTATCTTTGGCCGTAGCGGTCAAATGCCCATTTATTGCATCGATTTCCACAGCTTCAATACCTGAATTCACGATCGCTTTTTGAATACAACGTTGAACCGCGGTGCTATTTGGTGCCGTCATGGAACCTTCGCCCAATTGACCCCCACTATTGATTTCACCGCCCAAGATTTCGGCATATATCTTCGCTCCTCTTTTTTGGGCGTTTTCCAACGATTCCAAGACCAAGGCCCCGGCTCCGCTACCGGGAACGAACCCCTTTGCGGAAGCACTCATAGGTCGGCTTGCGGCCGTTGGATTCTCATTATAGGTTCTAGGTAAAATCCGCATGGCATCAAATCCGCCCCATACATAAGGCCCGCTATCACTACAACTACCGGTAAGCATTACTTCCGCTTTTCCCCCAGAAATACGCTCATAGGCCATTAAAACCCCTTCCGTACCCGTGGTACACGCCGATGAATTTGTGGAAACCTGATTCCCACAGCCCAAAAGGCCTCCCAAATAGGCACTTATACCACTGGCCATGGTCTGCACCACAACAGTACTTCCCAGCCTGCGAACATTCTTCTCATCCACCTTATATATAGCCTCCCGAAATTTATCGACACCCAAAACACCCGTACCGAACAGCACCCCATAATCCCAGGAAGGCACATCGGAAGTATTCTTCTCAAGGCCCGCATCTTTCCAGGCATCCATACCCGCAATTACACCATAGACCAGACCGGAAGCATTTAACCCCCTTAATTGCAATGGTGTAAAGTAATCATTTAACATATTGTCCTTAACCAATGGTTTTCCAGCAATTTGACATCCAAAATCAAGTTCCTTTAATTTAGGTTGAAACCGGATACCGCTTTTCCCTGTTTTTAGGGCATGGGCAAAATCCTTGATCCCTACTCCGTTAGGTGCGCATACCCCCAAACCTGTTACCACGACCCGTCTACCCATGGTGTCTGATTTTTAGCATACCGGATAAAATACCTTTACAGACAAGTTCATCTTGCGCATTGTACATTTTCACTTCGCACTTGAGCTTCCCAAATCGAAAATAGATTTTATCGGAAGTAACCGTTACTTTTTCTCCAGGAAAAACAGGTTTTAAGAATTCCATTTCAGCACTGCTCATTCCTATTTGCAGGTTTTCCAGCCCTGATTCGTCCCTGAGCAAGAAAATTCCCAGACATACCAATCCTATCTGTGCACAGCATTCGGTTAAAATAACGCCGGGAGTTATGGGATTGTCTATAAAGTGTCCCTTAAAAAAATCCATTTCCCTTTGAAAGGTAAACTCTCCATGGGCACTATTTGCCGTAACCGCAATTAGTTTATCCACAAACAAAAAAGGTTCCGTATACGGTAGCTTTTCAATGATCCAATCTATGTTTTCGGTCGTTTTCATGGATTTACTGAAGACTTTCCCCTCCATCTACTTTAATTACGGTACCCGTTATCCATTTTGCCTCGTTAAGTGTTAATAAATAAACGGCATCGGCTACATCTTCGGGCATGGTGAGGCGATTGTTCGGATTTCTCTTCAAGGCATTCGATTTGATTTGTGCATTGCCCGGAATCATTTCAAAAGAACGGGTAACGGTCACCCCCGCCTGGATGCAATTCGCTTTTATCCCGATCGGTGCAAATTCCAAAGCTATATTACGTACCAATGCCTCCAAGGCCACTTTGGCAACGGATACCGCTCCGTAATTGGCTATCGCCTTGGTATTGCCTTCACTGGTAAAGGCTACAATTCTAGTATCTGCGGCAAATAAATTGGCTTTGACCAAGTCTTTGACCCAATCATATAGACTTAGGGCCATGGCGTCTAAGGTTATTTTAAAATCCTGTTCGGATAATGTTGGTTTATCTTGGGCATACATCGGCTTTAAACTTCCCTTGGCAATGCTATGTATCAAAATCTTTATGCTGTGATCAGCGGGAAGCGTTTCTCCAAGACGGGAAATCAAATCCCTTCTTTTTTCGTTGTTGAGGGCATCTATATTAAAGGATTTTACCTGTACGCCTTTTGATCTCATTTCTTCTAAGTCATGACGGATTTCTTCCAAGTCCGTTCTTCTATCCCTATGAACGATAATTAAATGATAACCATGCCCCGCCAATTTCCTTGCCGTTGCCAGCCCCAAACCTTGACTTCCCCCAAGAATCAAGGCCCAGGAAGTTTGTTCCTGCCCTTCTTGGGAAAGGTCTTTGTCCGATTCAAAACTTTTTTGCTCCATAGTTATAAAATCAAAACCATTTCTATGAATATCGATAAATTACCATTCTATCAATACCCTTTGAGCGGAAAATCCGGGACCAAAACTCAGTAACAGACCTTGTTCGCCTTCCGGTATCCCCCTTTCCATAAAGCGTTCCAACACGTAAAGTACGGTTGCACTGCTCATATTGCCATATAATCTAAGTACTTCTCTGGTATCATCGATATTCTTCCCCAATTTACCAAAAAGTTCTTCTACGGTCTGCACAATTTTTCGGCCACCGGGATGAAAGATCAAATGATCTACCTTATCGATACCACTGCCGTGCTTTTCTAAAAAAGGATGGACGATCATAGGGAAATGTTCGGTTATGGTTTCGGGAACTAAGGGATCCAGAATCATTTTTAACCCGTGGTTCGTTAAGTCAAAACCCATAAGATGGGTAGCATCCTTAAAATGGTACATTTCCTCACCAATGATCTTGGGCCCGAAAGCCTCTTCTTCGGAGGAAAGCAGCACACATGCGGCCCCATCCCCAAAAATTGCGGCACTTACCATATTGGCCATGGAATAGTCATTTAGCTGAAAGGTAGCCGTAGGACTCTCGACGGCTACGAGGGCAATTCGCTTATCTGGATTGGATTTAAGGAAGTTATGTGCATAAATAAGGCCCGAAATGCCTGCCGCACAACCCATTTCCGTTACCGGGAGCCGAACTACGTCCTGTTTTAGTCCCAATGCATTGATTAGATAGGCATCCAAGGAAGGGATCATGATTCCCGTACAGCTAACCGTAATGATATAATCCAGGGTTTCGGGTTTCCAATGGGCATCGGATAACGCTTTTCTCAGGACCTCTGCTCCCAATTTCTTGGTTTCCCGCACGTAAATGGTATTTTTTTCTTCAAAAGAAGTGGCCAGAAATACCTCTTCTATGGGCATGATGCCATAACGCTTATCTACGGCCGCCCCTTCAAAAATCTTTATCACCTTGCGCTTAAAGCGTTCTTCCTGTCCCTGCAGCCATAATTCTACAAAGGGCAATATTTCCTTGGTATCCCTGCAATACTCGGGCAAGACCTTGGCCACCTTGACTATTTTGGTATTATTCATAAGATTCTTTTAATGCATTTGTCCGTATGGTCCACACATACCTGAAAGCCCATTTCCAGTGAATTTCATGCTGAACGCCGGTAATGGAGCTTGCAAGGGATTTTAAATCCGATTTTAGGAACCCTCTCCGTATGGAAATCAATCCGTCAATTTTTGCCGTCCTGGTTTTGATAAAAAACAAGCTGAACAATTTATATAAATAATAAGCCAATCTACTCCTGTGAAGGTCATTGACGATTATTCCCAGTGACGTTATGTTAGAAAAGCGTTTTATGAAACGTTTGATTTCCATATCGGAAAAATGGTGCATCGTCAAGGTGGTGATTATGATATCACATTTCAAATTTTTTATATCACCCTGCAACACATCTTGTTCCCGGTATTCTATTTCAGGAAAATCCGTTGAATTTTCCCTTCCGATTTTCAGGGCATCGGTATTGAGATCTACCCCGATCAATTTTAGTCCAATAGTTCTTTTTTTGGCCGCTCTTGCTAACGTTCTAAGCATGGTTCCTTCCCCGCAACCCACATCTAAAATCGTATATGATTTTTTTGGATTCTCCGTTATAAGCTTAAACACGGCATTTAAGGTAATCCTATTCCCTCCTAAAACCCGATTGACCCTGCTAATGTCCACCAAAACTTCTTGAAATGCTTCAGGGGTGCCACCAAAGTCATCCATCAACTCTTTTTGACCGCTTCTCTTGCTTAAATCTACCATTACGTTATCGGCTTTCCATGGGTTTTGGTAATAATGTATTTTAAAAGCGATGTTGAATTACTCACGGCCCTGACACCCAGATTTGTCCATTGTTTACTTAGTAGCACGTTTTGCAATTTCCTTCCAAACCAAAGCCTTTTTTTAAAAGTATCGCTCCAAAGTGAAGTATATGTTTTCTCCAATACAGCTCTTGAAAGCTTTTCGCCCGTTAAAAATTCGTGGATACATTCCGAAGCCAGTTTTGCACTATGTATGGCCATGGCCATACCGTTACCGCATAACGGATGTATTAAGCCCGCCGTGTCCCCGCACATCAGCATATGATCGATTACCGGTTCTTTTTTACCAAAAGAAATCTGGGCAATGGTCATAGGGCTGTTGAACAAAGGTTCCGACTTTTTTAAGAAATCCCCTAAATGGGGATTTTGTGATACCACCACTTTATTGAACCGTTCTACATCCTGGTATTTTTTAAAGCTGTCGTAATGGGCCAAATAACAAAAATTAACGGCTCCACTCTCTGTTTTGGACAATCCACCATAACCGCCTTCAAAATTATGTAGGGCAACCTTGGTTTCCGGAAAACCGGAACTACGGTAATGGGATTTTACCGCCAACCATGAGTTTTTATCGAAAATAAAATTGCGGTTCAATGATCTGTCCAAGGCGGAACGTTTGCCATAGGCACCTATGGCCACCTTGCCATAATACGATTTACCGATATGTGTTCTTATCGTAAATTGGTTTTCAATAAACGCAATACCGGTAACTTTCTCAAAATAACATTGCACCCCTTTTTCAATGGCTTTTTGATATAATAGATGGTCAAAAGCGAACCTACTCATCCCAAAACCGCCCAAAGGAAGTTTTACGGCCACTTTTCTTCCCTTCACGCTACTAATTTCAAAATTGGATATGCGTATGGCACCTTTTGAAAAAACATCGACCCCGAGCCGCTCCAAATACGGAAGTATTTCATTGGATACATATTCACCACAGACTTTATGGTGTGGGTATTCCTTTGATTCAAAAAGGACCACATCATGTCCCGAGTCGGCCAAATGGATGGCAGCCGTTAATCCGGCAAGGCCTCCCCCAATAATTATAACATCATGCAAATTCACCGTTAGGGAAGATACATATTTCAAAAAAAATCCCCGCAATTGCGGGGATTAAAATTTTTAATTCCAAAAAGTTTACCCTTTGGTCTTTTGTATTGCTTCCTCTTTTAGTTCTTTACTGGCGACAATGGCCAGCTCCACCCGTCTGTTTTTCGCTTTTCCTTCAGTCGTAGTATTATCGCCTACAGGCTGCAGTTCGCCATACCATTTGGTCGTGAACCTATAAGGGGCGATGCCTTTGGATTTCAAATAGGTACTTACGGATTCCGCCCGTTGTCTGGAAAGGTTCATATTATAATCCTCGGATCCGGCACTATCCGTATGCCCTTCGATCAAAATATTGGAATTGGGATATTCCTGAAAGATTCCGGCCAACTTGTCCAGAGTTGTTGCCGATGTACCTTTTACGGTAGATTTATTGGTGTCAAAATAAACGCCTGCATCCTCGGTAAAGGTAACATTGATTCCTTCGCCTACTCTTTTTACTTCGGCTCCGGGAATTTCCTCTTCTATTCGCTCGGCCTGCCTATCCATGCGATTACCGATATAACCTCCGGCGGCACCACCGATAACCGCTCCCAAAATGGCACCAAGGGCGGTATTGTTACCGTCCCCGACATTATTACCGATAACACCACCGATTATGGCCCCGCCCGCAGCTCCAATCGCCGCTCCTTTTTGCGTTTTATTGGCGTTTTTTACCGTACTACAGCTCATGACCAGGGCCAAAGCCATTATATAACTTGTGTTTTTTATTATTTTATGCTTCATTATTCCCATTTTAATTAGTTAGGTGCTTATTTTTTTGTGAATTCATAGATAACGGTTATCGGCTCTCCATCTACGGATACATTGGACTTTAGCGTCATTGCCTGCTCCGTTAAATCCTGAATGTTCAACCGATAGCCCAAACCTCCGGAAATATCCTTTAATTTTTCGTCTATAAATTTGAACTGTAACTGACTTTGATAATTTTCCCCGCGTTCCGTTACGGACCATCGTATAAAACGATCCCCTCCGCCACAAAGTGTGGAGGGTTTAATAGTATATCTTCCCGTGCTATTGTTATCACGGAAAAACCAATTACTGCCTTCCAAACATATATCCTCCACATCATTAAAGAGTACGGCCTTAAAATTACCGGTATTGTTTTCAAAGGATATGTTGTTCAATGTCCATGAGCCACTTAAAAGGTTTCTTTGGCCCCTAGCCGTTTTGGATACAGAACAAGATGAAAGTAGCATTGCAAAAATTCCTAAGAGCGTAATCGTTTTTCTCATAAAGTAATTGTTTCTGGATTTGTAGCTATATACGGATTGGTTCGGTTTTTGGATGAACTACAATACAAAATAAACGGCAATATCCTGAATAAGAACCTAATAAGCGGCCAATTCCAATAAGGCGGTTTCAAAACGCTTTTTGGGAAGGTAGTTTTGTTCCAGGTCGGTGTTGAACGGAATCGGGGTTTCCAAACTGGCCACCCGTTTTATGGGGCCATCCAAACTTTCAAAACAATTTTCCATGACCAGGGCGGCTATATCACTGGCCACTCCGCCAAATAGGCTATCTTCCTGAAGAATGATCAGTTTCCCCGTTTTTTTTACCGACGCATAAATACTTTCGGTGTCCAATGGTTGTAAGGTCCTTAAGTCCAACAAATCCACCTTGATCTGTGTGTGTTTTTCCAAAGTTTCCAAAGCCCAGTGTACACCGGCACCATAGGTTACCACCGTAATGTCCCCCCCTTCCTTTAAGAGACATGCTTCTCCAAAAGGCAGGGTATAATAATTAACGGGCACATCTTGGTACACGCTGCGGTATAATCCTTTATGCTCAAAAAACAGTATCGGATTAGGGTCTTCGATGGCCGTTGCCAACAATCCCTTTGCGTCAAATGGAAAGGCAGGATAAACCACCTTTAGGCCAGGGGTTTTGGTGAACCAGGCCTCATTGGTCTGGGAATGGAAAGGCCCGGCTGCAACACCGCCACCACAGGGCATACGAATGACCACATCTGCCTTCTCGCCCCAGCGATAATGGTTTTTGGCCAAATAATTTACAATGGGATTAAAACCACTGCTGGCAAAATCGGCAAATTGCATTTCCACAACGGCCTTCATACCATTAATGGATAGTCCCATGGATGCCGAAACTATCGCAGACTCGCAAATGGGCGTATTCCGGACCCGTTCTTTTCCGAAAACGTCCACAAAACCTTCGGTAATTTTAAAAACACCTCCATATTCGGCAATATCCTGTCCAAGGATTACCAAATTATCATGGCGCTCCATAGCTTCCTTTAAACTATCTGAAATTGCGTCTACAAAACGTATATTTTTTTTATGAATTGAATGTTTAATTTCCTGATAATCAAATTCTTTATACACTTCGTTTAATTCTTTTGTTCTATTGTATGATATTGAAGGTGCATCAAATGCTTTTTGCAGGTGTCCGTCGATTTCTTCGGCAATTTCGGTTCGCATCTTACTTTTTTCCGCCTCGGTCATCAACCCAGAAGTCGTTAAAAACCGGGCGTAAGTATCCAAAGGGTCTTTTGCGGCCCATGCGTCCATTAATTCCCGGGGAACATATTTGGTACCACTGGCCTCTTCGTGCCCTCGCATTCTAAACGTTTTAAATTCCAACAGCACAGGTCGGGGATTTTTACGCATTTGCATAGAGAGTTCGTTTACCTTGGCATAGATCTCAAGAACATTGTTTCCGTCCACAATATGCGATTCTATGCCATAACCGATTCCCTTATCCGCCAAATCTTTACATCTATACTGTTCTTGGGCAGGTGTGGAAAGGCCGTAACCATTGTTTTCGATACAAAATAGGACTGGAAGGTCCCAGACCGATGCTATGTTGAGCGCTTCATGAAAATCGCCCTCACTGGTACCCCCCTCACCCGTAAATACCGCTGTAACCTTTTGTTCTTTACGTAATCTATGGGCCAATGCGATTCCGTCCGCTACTCCCAATTGAGGCCCTAAATGGGAAATCATTCCTATAACCTTATATTCCTGGGTGCCAAAATGAAAACTTCTGTCCCTGCCTTGAGTAAATCCATCGGCTTTTCCCTGCCATTGGGAGAATAATCGATACAAGGGAATGTTCCGGGTAGTAAAAACACCTAAATTGCGATGCATGGGCAGTATATACTCTTCTTTCTCCAAAGCACTGGCAACCCCTACGGAAATGGCTTCCTGGCCTATTCCACTAAACCATTTGGAAATTTTTCCCTGCCTCAAAAGGATCAGCATTTTTTCCTCGATCATTCTGGGCTTCAACATTGCCCTGTACAGCGATCGCTTCACCTGATCATCGATCTCCCATTCTTTGTAGTCCATTTATACACTTAAATTTTAAACCGAAGGTTAAATGTAACAAAAAGGCATTTATCAAATAATACCCTAACGTTCTATGGCCGGTGCAATAATTTGTAATTTTACCGATATAGAAAAGTAATATGAGTTTGGTACCCAGTGTGGATCTGACCGATTTTATTTCGGACGATCACCAACGAAAGGAAAAATTTACAACAGAAATCGGCAAGGCCTTTGAGGAGGTCGGTTTTGTGGCCTTGAGCGGTCATTTTTTATCCGACCGATTGGTCAATGACCTGTACACGACGATAAAAAAATTCTTTGAACTCCCCCAAGAGATCAAAGACACCTATGAAATTATGGGTATTGGAGGCCAAAGAGGATATACCTCTTTTGGAAAAGAGCATGCTAAGGGCAGAAAAGAAGGAGATTTAAAGGAATTTTGGCATTTTGGCCAATATGTTGAAGACGATCCAAAATTATCCGATGAATATCCGGATAATGTTATCGTCAAAGAACTACCGGAATTCAATAAGATAGGCAAAGAAGTCTATCAAATGTTGGAAAAGACGGCCAAATATGTATTGAGGGCCCTGGCATTGCATTTGAATTTGAAGGAAGACTATTTTGATGAATTCATTAAAAACGGAAATTCTATTTTGCGCCCCATTCACTATCCCCCTATTATTTCCGAACCTGAAAACGCCGTACGGGCGGCGGCCCATGGGGATATTAATTTAATAACACTGTTAATGGGCGCCCATGGTAAGGGGCTTCAAGTGCAAAATCATAACGGAGAATGGATCGATGCGATTGCCAGGCCCGATCAGTTGATGATCAATGTAGGCGATATGCTGTCTCGCTTAACCAACAATAAACTAAGGTCTACCATACATCAGGTGGTCAACCCGCCCAAGGAATTATGGGGGACTTCAAGATATTCAGTACCTTTCTTTATGCATCCCATTAGTGAAATGCCCTTAAATTGTCTGGAAAATTGTATTGATGAAGATCATCCAAAACAGTATGGGGATATTACGGCAGGAATGTTTCTACATGAACGTTTGATCGAATTGGGATTGATATCGGAGGAAAGGACATAAAGTTTTTAAGAAATATTAAAGGATTATGGATTTACAAGATCAATTAAAAAACCTATTTCCGGACCATGTACCCGAGGCAACCCCCGAAAAGGAAACGAAGCCCACTATATGGTTACAGGACGATCCCATTATCTGCAAATATGAAAAGCGTAAGGGAAAACCTATAACTATTTTGGAGGGGTATACCGGAGCGGATTCCGATTTTAAACAACTGGCCAAAGAACTTAAGACCAAATTAAGCGTAGGAGGCAGTTTTAAAGATGGAAAAATCATCGTTCAGGGGGATTATCGGGATAAAATCATGGCTATTTTAAAAGATAAAGGGTTTGCCGTAAAACGTGTAGGGGGCTAAAACATTGATGTTTTGAGGCTTAAAATACAGGGTTGCGTCTTTTTCTGTTAAAATCTTTGGTATTTTTATGTTAAATATTACTTTTAGCTGTCAAAACCAAAACAACACCAAAAATGAGTTCCCTCCTACATATTACCAATGGGGATAATTTTACCGCCCGTCTTCAAAAGCTGAATTTAAAAGGAGATGTTATTACATGGCGGGAGATGCTCTGTGAAGGCAAGACCCTTACCAATGTTGGCAGTGAATCATTTTGGAAGACCAGATTTGATTTTCTTCATAAGAACTACAAAGTCTCCAAATCATGGTTTATAGAAAAGACCTTAAAGGAATACCGTTCCTTATGTAACCACAAACAACAAGATCAAATTGTACTTTGGTTTGAATATGATGTTTTTTGCCAGATAAATATGTTGGCCGTCATCAGTTGGCTGTCGGCAAATCGAAAATATGCCGAGATTTCATTGGTCTGTAGTAGAAATGTGGACGGGTCTCCTAAAATGCATAGACTTAATGAGGTTTCCGAAGAACAATTGCGTACGCTTTATGAAAATAGAACGGTTTTGACACAGGACGATATTGAATATGCCGATTATGTATGGCAATTATACTGTAGCGACAACCCCATGCGTCTGGAAAACCTATCCGACTTCAATAACTTTCAATTTGATTATTTGGGCGATGCCATAAAAAGTCATTTAAAACGTTTTCCCAGTATTGCCAATGGTCTTAACGATATGGAAAACAATATTTTAAAGCAATCTTTGGAGAAAAAACCAATGGATCGGAACGGACTTATGGACGCTATTTTGAAAAATCAAGGAAATCTGGGTTTTGGGGATACCCAATATGACAGGGCCATAAAAAGACTAAAACCCTTGTTTACCAGCTTTGATCCGGTACGACTCACCAGAAAAGGAAAAACTATATTGGAAGGCAAGACCAGTTATTATTCCTATATGCGGAACAATGACGTTTACCTGGGCGGTTCCTTAAAATACAATTTTCTTTACAACACCGATTCGGATAGAATACTAAAACTATAGCATGCCCTTAAGCCCCTCTGAGCTTATTTTAAACGAGGACGGCAGTATTTACCATCTCAACTTACGCCCAGAAGACATTGCCACTACGATCATAACCGTAGGTGACAGGGATCGTGTTGTGCAAGTATCCAAATATTTTGATTCCGTAGAAATTAAAAAAGGAAAACGGGAGTTTTTGACCCATACCGGTTATTTAAACGGAAAACGTTTAACGGTAATCTCTACAGGAATCGGTACGGACAATATTGATATTGTTTTAAATGAACTGGACGCCCTTGCCAATATAGATTTTAGTACCCGATCGGTCAACAAAAATCATATACGATTTAAAATTGTAAGAATCGGGACTTCGGGGGCCATCCAATCGGAAATTCCGGTCGATTCTTTTCTGATAAGCGAATATGCTATCGGTTTTGATGGTCTTTTACATTGGTATAAAAACCAGAACGATCGGTATTTAGAATTTGAAGATGCCTTTATTGCGCAAACGGCATGGCACCCGAACAAGGCACGGCCCTATATCGTGAAATACAGTTCGGAATTAAGGAATTTTTTCAAGGATAATCATATACGATTAGGTGTAACTGCAACGAGTGCAGGTTTTTACGGTCCTCAAGGACGGTCTTTACGTATAACTCCACACGGTAGTGACCTTCTGCAAAAAATAATGCGGTTCAACTATCAAAACAAGCAAATTACCAATTTGGAAATGGAGACCTCGGGACTATACGCACTATCCCGATTGTTAGGTCACCAGGCGATATCTTTAAACTGTATCCTTGCGAACAGGGCCACGGGCGAATTTTCAAAAAATCCTTCCAAATCGATCGACGAACTCATTACTTTTGTCCTTCAAAAATTAACCTCTCATTGAAAAAAATCAGAATTATAGGAGTGCCGGAACATTTTAACCTTCCCTGGCATATGGCCATTGAGGAAGGTGCATTCTCCGAATGCGGAATCGATCTTCAATGGACCCATATTCCCGAAGGAACCGGAAGAATGGGCAAAATGCTGGCCAATGAAGAAACCGATTTGGCAATTATACTCACAGAAGGCATCATTAAAAGCATAACGGAAGGTAATTCATCCAAAATTGTTCAGGAATATATCGGTTCTCCCCTGCTCTGGGGCATTCATGTTGCCGCCAATAGCAATTTTACGGATGTACAGGAACTAATGGCAGGGAAAGCAGCCATAAGCAGGTATGGGAGCGGAAGCCATCTTATGGCCTATGTAAATGCCCAAAGCGAAGGTTGGAATACCGGTTCATTGGATTTTGAGATCATTAATGATCTTAATGGGGCGGTCAATGGCCTCACTAATGGACAGGCCGATTATTTTATGTGGGAACATTTTACCACAAAGCCTCTGGTAGACAATGGTACTTTTAGGCGATTGGGCGATTGCCCTACTCCATGGCCTTGTTTTATGATCGTGGCTACCGATGCATTTTTAAGCGAAAACAGTGCGGTACTGCGTAATATTCTGGGGGTTATCAACAGATATACTATGGAGTTTAAGCACATTCCGAGCATTGACCGGACCTTGGCCAACAGATATGGACAAAAACCCGAAGATATTCAAGAATGGTTGGGCCTAACGCAATGGAGCCAACAGCAAATGACTGCGGTAACCTTACGTAAAGTACAGGAAACATTATTAGAACTGGGACTTATCACTACAAAATTGCCCGCAGATAAAATATTGGCCCATCTTTAATGTTCTTTAGGCAAAAGCCCGGGAAAAATGTTTTTTGATCAATTTTTTAAATGTCTCGTCAGAAAGTGGTTTCTGCGAAAAATCTACAATATGCGGATTAGCAATGGCTCGTTCCTTGTCTTCCTCATTGTCACTAATAGTGACCAGTACGATATCAATTTGTTCCTTTAATTCAAGAGGTACCCGCTCTTCGTACATCTCCATGAATTTCCAGCCGTCCATTACGGGCATTCTAAGATCCAGCATTATCATGCACGGCAATTGCAGCTTTTCCACTCCTTTATTCAAAATGAAATCCAAGGCTTCTTGTCCGTTGAGTGCAGAATTAATGTTAATGTCGAGTTCCAGTCTATTGATGAAAATAGAGTGTAAAAAGTTACTGGCCTCATCGTCATCTACCAGTAAAATAGAGTTTAAATGGTCTAAATTTTTCATAGTTTAGAATAGTTACGTTTGTTTTGGTCAGAATTTACGTTATTAGAATTACAAAAAATCCTATGTAGAGAACTTACCAAACTATGTTTTTATTGTCCAAGCGTGTTAAAATTGTATTGCTTTTTGAAAAATGACGGTTTCCGAACCAGTATCCGCGGTTCGCACTTAGGGGCGATGGATGCCCCGATGTAAGGATGTGATGCTTATTGGAATCTATCAATGCTGCTTTCTTTTTGGCAAATCCTCCCCATAGCAAAAATATCAAATGCTCCCTTTCTTCCGATAATTTCCGAATAACGGCGTCCGTAAAGATTTCCCAGCCCTTTCCCTGATGGCTGCCGGCCCGGTGTGCCCTAACGGTCAATGTGGCATTGAGCAAAAGTACTCCCTGTCCGGCCCAACGGTCCAAATTACCACTTTTGGGATAGGGTTGCCCCAAATCCGTTTCTATTTCCTTAAAAATATTGATGAGCGAAGGTGGGTGTGGAATCCCGTCCTTTACGGAAAAGCAAAGGCCGTTGGCCTGCCCCGGGCCATGGTACGGGTCTTGACCGATAATGACCACTTTAGTCTCATCGAATGGACAATGGTCAAAAGCGGCAAAGATATCCGAACCTTTGGGGTAGCAGGTATGTTGGGAGTATTCTTGTCTTACAAACTTGATCAGGTCCTGAAAATAAGGCCGTTCAAACTCGGTTTGTAATTGGGTTTTCCAGCTATCATGAATAGTAACCGCCATATCATAGTGTTGTTTCCGTACAGGGGCTACAAGCCCATTTCATCAAAAGATGGAAATCCGTTCGTTTAAAGTGATGGGTCAAATTTAATGAAAAAGGTATGGATTATTGATTATTCGGTTTGCCTGTATTATAAAAGGAATATCCGAACAGTATCCATAAAAAATTCCGGTTTTCATACAGAAAACCGGAATTGAAAAGTTGTTTAAACTATAGGGTCTATGCGTGAAAATAGCGTTCGTTGATAATTTTGCCATCTTTCCATTGCGTGCGGTTCACCTGTTCAAAATGATGCTTTGTGCCATCATTGGTCGTAAAATCCATCACGGCCTCATAATAGGATACGTCACCATTAATAGCTATGTTTTTCATCTGATACCCTCCAAAGTCGGTCACTGTGGCCAAAAGTTCCTTTTCGGCCTGTAAGCAAACTTCCTTGCCCACTTTTGGTTCGTTATTGGCCTCTTGTAACACAACATCATCGGCTAAATATTTTTCCATAGCTTCAATAAATTGTCCTTTACCTAATAATTCCTTTAAATCTAAAAGTGCATTTTTAATTTGATTTTCCATAATTAAATTAATCTGTATTTGTTTTTCTACTAAGACGCTGCAAACAGTATATACTTACAAAATGAAAAATCGACATGATGTAGGAAACTCTATATTGTCGTATCCTGTACTAAATAATTCAATTTTATTATATTTCCATAGAATTATCCCGAGTCCATATAGCATATACGTTCACTGTTATAGCTTTATCTATGACCGAAAATGAAACCGATATATCCAATAAAATTGAACACCTGTTTAGGCATGAATATGGTAAACTGGTTGCCGTATTGACCAAAACTTTTGGAACTTCCCATATAGAATTGGCAGAAGACGTTGTACAGGAAGCCATGCTGGAAGCATTGCATAAATGGGCATATACCGGAGTACCCGACAACCCTGTCGGATGGATTTACAAAGTTGCGAAACACAAAGCGCTAAATGTCCTGAACAGGGAAAAACACAAAAAGGAATACGTATCCGAGGTCGCCTATCATTTGCGGTCGGAATGGACATTAGAACCAGCGTTAAAGCATATATTCACGGAAAAGGAAATTGCGGACGATCAATTGCGCATGATATTTACCTGTTGTCATCCCTCCATTTCATCCGACTCACAAGTGGCCCTTACGCTTAAAACACTTTGTGGGTTTAGTATCCCGGAAATTGCAAGGGCATTTCTCACCAATGAGGAAAATATCAATAAAAGATTAGTACGTGCAAGAAAAACGATTAAGGACGCGACCGTTCCCTTTGAGGTGCCCACGGGAAAGGCATTGGAGCAACGGCTCTCGAGCGTTCTTGAAACTATTTACTTATTATTCAATGAGGGTTATAACGCCACTTCTGGCGATACTTTCATACGTTTTGAACTCTGTAGCGAAGCTATCCGACTTGCTGAAATCATCGCTTCCAACTCGATTATAAAATCTTCCAATACTTATGCCTTACTGGCCCTAATGACTCTTAATGCATCACGTTTTAAATCAAGGGTCAATGCGTTCGATCATATCATGGACCTTGAACATCAGGACAGGACCAAATGGGATAGGGATTTAATAAAAAAGGGCCTTTATTATCTGGAATTTGCCACACAACAAAACGAAGTTTCCATATATCACATACTCGCTACCATCTCCGCCCACCATTGCACGGCACCCAATTATGCAACTACGGATTGGAAAAGTATATTGTCTTTGTACGATATGCTCGTTCAGGTGGATAAATCCCCCATTATTCTACTCAACAGGGCCATTGTTTTTTCCAAAACGACCAATCCAAAGGAAGCATTACGATTGTTGGACAACATAGAAAACAATCCTGTTTTTAAGGCTTACCTACCGTTTTATATTACAAAAGCAACACTTCATTTTCAAGATAACGAACCAAAAATTGCGCTTGACCTTTTAAATAAAGCATTGGAACTTCCTTTGGAAAAAGCACATAAAGCATTAATTAACAGTAAAATAGAAGAAATCTCAAAAAATAGTTGATTATTTTTCGAGTTTCATGTCCCTTTTACCGCTCCCCATTTGTCTATGGGGCATAAAACATTTTCAACAAACATTCAAACAAACGAATCATGCAAGAATTTATGATTTTTATCAAGACCAAGGGTGACCATTTGGCCGAGCTTTCACCCGAACAACAACAGGCCCATGTTCAAAAAATAGGTCGGTATATCGGTGGATTAATGGAATCCGGCAAATTAAAAGGCGCGCAACCTTTGGAAATGGACGGGGCGGTCATCCACGGCAACAAAGGCAATTTTAAAGATGGCCCTTTTAACGAGTCTAAAGAGGTTATTGTAGGTTATTTCCACATTCTGGCCGAGAATCTGGAAGAGGCCATTACCATTGCAAAAGCTAATCCCATGTTCGAGAGCCAAGAAGCTACCATTGAAATACGACCGATCAAACAAATGGACGGAATCAACTAAAAAACGACACCATGGAAAAAAACCCACAATTAGAATACGATGGAAAGTGCGCATTTGCCCTGAGTTTAGGCAAAACACCCCCGGTTACCAAAGAAAAATACACCTTGACAAAAAATGGACGGACTTTTTCATTTTTAAATCCCGTCGCAAAGTTCCTGTTCAAAATCCTTCCCAATAGTATTGAAAAAGCGGACAAAGTTTGGCAAAATAGATGATCATGAAAAAAAGCACTAAAATTATACTAGCAGCATTTGTGGCAGTTGTGGCATTGGTATTCATCTTTGCAAAGGTAAAACGTATATCCCCTTTGCCCTGGGGACATAAAATGGTAAACCGATCCATGTTATCGACCAAGGCCATCAACGGATACGATGCCGTTGCCTATTTTACGGAAAACAAGGCATTATTGGGCAAAGAGGCGCATTCCCATCATTGGAAAAATGCAGATTGGTATTTTTTCACGGCCAAAAACAAAAAGATGTTCGTTGAAAATCCTGAAAAATATGCCCCGCAATATGGCGGTTACTGCGCTTTTGCCATTAGTAAAGGGTTTACGGCAAATTCCGACCCCTATGCTTTTGAGATTATTGATAAGAAACTCTATCTTTTTGATAGCGAAAGCATAAAGACGGACTGGAAGGTAAACCTTAAAGAGAATTTACGGAAATGTGAAACCAACTGGAAATAATCAAACGGGAAACCATAGATGCACCTGGGTAATGCCCCCAAGGCAATATTGCCTTGGGGCATTAATTATTCTACAATCATTGTTTAACTGCTTAAAACTAAGGCATTGTGGCGGTATCTGCTATAAGTAATTGTTGAGTGTGTGTAGTATTTTTGTATTATATATTATTTTCAATTTGTTCAATCAGTTTATCTTTATTAAGTCCGACACTTGTATAAATTATTTCCCCTTTTTTGTCAATTAAAAAGAATGTCGGAGCAGCGTAAACTCCATAATCTTTTGATACATTTTTACCATTATACAAAGTAGAAATTTCGACTTTTTGCTTTTCTGAATATTCAATCAAAGCATTAGAAGGTGTATTTGTAAACTCAATTCCATAAATGGATAGCCCTTTGTTTTTATATTTCTTTTGTATTTCGTTTAAAATCGGAGTTGCCTGCACACAGCCCCCACAGTAAGGGAACCAAAACTCAAGTAAAATTAGACTTTTATCTATATTGGAAAGTTTTACTGTTTTACCACCCAAGTCAGATAACTCCCAGTCCGGAGCCATCGTACCAATCCAGTTTTTATTTTTTTTCTTTAACCCTTCGAAATAATCATTGTAAGTAGACCTCAAATAGCCTTTTGGAAATCTGGAATAATTCCAAATTGAGTCATTTTTGGTATTTGAAACTGTATAATTTGAAAATGTTGAATAATTATAACCTTGATTTTTTTGCTGAATATTTCCAAATCGTACAGGAAGATGGTTTTCTTTAGATATAAATAAAACATAATTTATTGAAGTGGTTACCTTTTCTTGTATGGTTGTAAGTTCGCCACCTAACCCAATAAACTTACCTTTCATTGAGATATCAAATTTATAGCAGTCTTTACCAAGAAGTATAGTATCTTGTGAATGAGAAATACTAATAGTGGAATCTTTGACAATTTTAGGAAGCAAATTGCGGAGCACAAAAAATGAATTTTGCATAAAAATTGAACTGACCACTTGCCTTTTTAAGGGTTTCTCATTGTATAATACAAGCTTATCTTTATTTTGACTACTAAATTCTTGTTGACCATTAAAGACTTGTTCCCCGTGGTTTGAAGTAAAATGATATTTAGTACCAATCAAAGTGTCTTTACTGGAAAAGTCAAAATAGCAAGTGGCGCTATCTTTTCTATTTTGATTATATGATTTATTAACATATTCGCTGATTACATCATATTCTATATTGTTTAAAGAAGTCATTTTCAAAATGGTTTCATTCAAAATTTCTTTGTCAGTTTTTTTACAACTAGAAAAAAAGACTAGACTTAACATTAATACTAGATATTTTTTCATTTGGTAATTTTTAAATTAAATTTTTCAGGACGGGTCAGTATTACACACAACGTTTTGTGTAAACCTCTTTTTAATGGGGTTTACATGTTATTGTGTGCTGGTTTTATTCATTCGATTTATATTCAATTCGTACTTTTCCAACATTATTCTCAAATCGTTTTTCTGTTTTAAAAGTCCAAATATTTTTTGGGTGTATAAATTCAACAGTTTCATTTTCAATCCAATTCACCATTAAGATACTGTCAACACTTTGGCTTATTTCCTCAATTTTGTCTGCCACAAATACATTTCCAATATCTTCATTTTTCAATTCATAATCATATCCGTGTATTGAAGCTTGAATCGAATTATTCACTGTTGCATTCCCAATTTTTTCGAATACTATTACTTTCATATTCGATTTTGGATTGTAATATTCTTTGATGAGTCGGTTTTCACTTTTGTCAAAAATTTGACAGCTAACAACCAAAACCAATATTACAATTCCGTAAGTTTTTTTTAAATACTTCATTTTATTCAGCTTGCACACAACAAGTATATAAAGAAAATTACGAGTAGCATTTATTAGGTGTTCAAATTTATTATCTTCAAGCTATCTAAGATAGATCTGTGAATAAAAATCACCTAAAAACCGCCATCTATTTCATCATACCTCTACTTTATTTTACAAGTTGTTCGAAAGAAAAAAAATGTTCGGATTATAAAGTCGGTAGATTCAATTATGTTCTAGAAAATAGACCGGAGTTAATAATTAGGAACGACTCGATCCAAATTGAGATCAATCCCATTACCAAACTCGAAGTCCATTCTTCTCTAGAATGGATTTCCGAATGTGAATATATAATGACCTATGAAACCATATTGAATTATCCGGAAGATGTAAGCGGGCTAATTGGACAGGAAATTAATGTTGAGATATTGGAAACTACACATAATGGCTATAGAGTACGTGCAACAAGTTCGGTAATCGACGATATTTTGGAATTCAGGGTTTCGGATAAATAACTTTAAGATAGTGCCGCTGGGAATATTAAGGACGATAAAGCATTCAAATTCCGTATTTCACCCCCAATCCTTAACTTTGCCGTCCCGGTTACCAACGGGACAGAAACCAGAAAAGTGGCGAACATCCATTCCAAGACCCTTCAAGATTTAGAATTCCCTATCGTTTTACAACAGGTATCCATACGTTGCAATACGACCTTGGGCAAAGAAGCCGCTTTGGATATCGTCCCGTTTCAAGACGAAACCCAAATCAGGGAGGCCTTAGGGAAAACGGCGGAATACCTTTCTTCACTGGAAAGCGATAATCGTGTACCAAACCACGGTTTTGATAGTATCAATGAAGATCTAAAATTGCTCAAAATAGAGAACACCACATTGGAACTGTTGGGATTTAGACGTATTTCCGGCATTTGCAAGACCGTATCCACCCATCAAAAGTTCTTTAAAAAATTCAAGGAATATTTTCCGTTGCTCCATGCATTTTCTTCCCAGTTGGAACCCAATACGGAAATACCGGTATCGATCAATAATGTAATAGATCGTTTTGGTGAAATAAAGGACGATGCTTCCGAAGACTTATATCATATTCGCGGGCAAATAAACCAGGTGCGGGGTAAGATCAGCCATAGTTTTGGTACGGCATTGGCCCTGTACCAATCTTCCGACTATTTGGACGAAATCCGGGAGTCCGTTGTAGAGAATCGCAGGGTACTTGCCGTTAAGGCCATGTACCGTAAAAAGGTCAGGGGCAGTGTTATGGGTACTTCAAAGACAGGTAGCATTGTCTACATAGAACCCGAGGCTGCGTTAAAATACAGCCGGGAACTGAACAATCTCGAATTTGAGGAAAAGGAAGAGATACAACGGATCTTGAATCGATTGACGGATCATATTAGACCATTTAGAGCACTTTTAAGCGATTATCAGGATTTTTTGAGCCAGATAGATGTAACGGCCGCAAAAGCTAAATACGCACAGGATATCAACGCTATCCTGCCCGAATTGAATACGGATAATCGCTTATATCTACGGGATGCTTATCATCCACTTTTATATTTGGGCAATAAACGCAAGAACGAGAAGACGTTTCCACAGACCATTGAATTGCATAGCAAAAACCGGATCATTGTGATTTCGGGTCCCAATGCCGGTGGAAAAAGCATCACTTTAAAAACTATTGGATTACTACAGGTGATGCTACAGAGCGGTATGTTGATTCCGGTCCACGAACGTAGTAAAGTTTGTTTTTTTGATAAGATATTAACGGATATTGGAGACAATCAATCCATTGAAAATCATTTAAGTACGTATAGTTATCGGCTCAAAAACATGAATCAATTCTTAAAACGTTGCAATCATAGGACCTTATTCTTGATAGATGAATTCGGTACCGGTAGCGATCCGGAATTGGGCGGGGCCCTGGCGGAGACTTTTTTAGAGGTCTTTTATGAACGGGGTTCCTATGGGGTCATTACCACCCATTATGCCAATTTAAAGGCTTTGGCCAATGAACTGCCCCATGCCACCAATGCCAATATGCTTTTTGATGGAAAAACACTCGAACCTACCTTTCAATTGGTCTTGGGGCAGGCGGGCAGCTCCTTTACATTTGAGGTGGCACAAAAAAACGGTATCCCCTATTCGCTAATCAACAAGGCCAAGAAAAAAATAGACCGCAGCAAGGTCCGTTTTGATGCTACGATCGCAAAACTGCAGAAAGAACGCAGTAAAATGTCCCAAACCGGTTCCCGGTTGCAAGAGGAAGAGGCTAAGGCGCGGGAAGAAGCCGTTCGTTTAGAAAAACTGAACGCCAAGATAAAGTCCAAATTGGAAAATTATCAGGAATTGTACGATCACGACCAACGTATGATCCAATTGGGAAATAAGGTCAATACCGCAGCGGACAAATACTTTCAGGACAAAAAGAAAAGAATACTGGTCTCCGAACTCCTGCGCATTGTAGAGACCGAAAACAGCAAGCGCAAAAAGAAAACCGCCCAACAAGCGAAAACGGAACGTGCCAAAAAGACACAAATAGCACAGGAAGTCCAAAAAGAGGTCAAGGTTATTCGGGAGAAAAAGAAAATCGAAAAGAAAAAGGCCATTATCAAGGAAAAAAACAAACCAAGGCCCGTTTTTAAAGTGGGCGATCGCGTGCGTATGCAGGACGGCAAATCCGTTGGCAGCATAGATGTACTGGAAAAAAACAAGGCCATTGTAAATTATGGCGTTTTCACTACCAATGTTAGCATAGATCAGTTAGAACTGGTAGAAGCCAAAAAATAACGGTCGGCACACCGGATCATTAAATCGACAAGCTGTTTTTCAAATGCCCTATAAATCTAGGTAATTATTGTACGCTATAGTATCTTTATACCGTGGAGGAAAATAAAAAAATCATTCTTTTTGACGGCGTTTGCAACCTTTGCAACAGTTCGGTCCAATTTGTGATCAACAAGGACGAAAAAGATGAATTCCGCTTTGCGGCCATACAAAGTGAGGTGGGTAAAAAATTAATATCCGAACGCAGTATCGACATCACAAAAGTAGATTCCATCATTTTGATCGACCCAGGAGTAGCCTATTATACGAAATCCGATGCCGCTTTGGAAATTGGCGCCTATTTAAAGGGCTGCCGAACCATTTCTAAAATTTTAATATTGATTCCCAGTAATTTACGAAATATCATATACGATTTTATAGCAAGGAACCGATACAAGTGGTACGGCAAAAAAGAGGTTTGTATGGTCCCGACCATGGAATTGAAGGCCAAATTCTTGGAATGACTTCCGGTTTAGGACCGATATGTCCCTGAAAAGCAACCTATTTGAAGAATTGGCATCTTACTAACAACTAATCCAATGTTATTATGATGAAAGCTACCGCATTTGTCCTACTTTTTGTTTTGACTTTGTTAGGTTGTACCGATACGGATGGTACAAAAGATGCCGATATCCTAAGCGGAACCTGGCAAGTACAAAATATAAGCGGAGGATTCGCCGGAATAGATGATGATTATACTTCCGGTGTCATTACATGGACTTTTGCATCCGTAACGTCAAAGCTAACGGTTGTCAATACCAACGATCCAACAACGGCCATTTATGACGGCCTACCTACCGGAACATATGACTATGCCATACTCCTGGTTCAAAACGAACATTATTTGGAAATTGATGGACAGGAATTTTCCGGAATTTCCTTTTTGGACGGGCAATTGCTCCTTGACCAAAACAATAGGTCCACAGGTTCCGGTGCAGACGGTTTTGTATTGCGTTTTAACCCGTAATTTTTTTTAAGAACGGCCATTCAAGTTTTGATTTGTGAAGTTTCTGGAATTGTTATTTTCTATTTGACCTCATCCAAGTGGTCGTCCCATTCTTTAACGTTCGGTTTTCCCAGTTTATCCACAGATTTGGCCACCATCATGGATACCGCGGCATCACCTGTAATGTTTACCACGGTGCGGAACATGTCCAAGGGCCTGTCCACTGCAAAAATCAATGCCAGGCCAATAGCGAGCTTATCCGATGGAAAGCCTACCGATTCCAATACGATGACCAACATGACCATTCCGGCACCGGGTACGGCCGCAGTGCCTATGGATGCCAATAAAGCCGTTAACACAATGGTCAACTGTGCGGAAAGGGGCAGATCAAAGGCCAGGGCCTGTGCAATAAATACGGCCGCCACACCCTGGTACAGGCTCGTGCCATCCATATTTATGGTAGCTCCCACCGGTAATACAAAACTGGACACCTCTTTATCCACACCAATATGCTCTTCCACACGTTCCATGGTAACCGGCAAGGTCGCCGCACTGGAACTTGTAGAAAAGGCCAATAACTGTGCGGGACTCATTTCCTTAAGAAACCAAAAAGGGTTTTTCTTGGTGAAGAATGTCACTAAAACCCCATAGAACACGATCATGAGCATTAAACCTAAAACGACTACCCCTGCATATTTCAATAAGGCCAAGAGCAGTTCAGAATCGCCTGAGGAAACCACTACATTGGCTAAAAGTGCAAAAACGGCATAGGGAGCGATCAACATGATCAAATCCACCATTTTCAGGACAACATCATTTAAGGAGTCAAAAAAATCTTTTAAGGGTTTTGCCCTTTTCTCCCCGATCAATAGCATTGATATGCCCAAAAATATGGTAAAGAATATCACCTGGAGCATTAATCTATTGTTACTCATTGCGGCAACGGCGTTATCCGGTACCATATCTTCCAAAAATTGTAGCGGACCCGCACTTTTCTGTCTGGTGGCCTCTTCCAATTTGGAAGTAACGCCACTGTTGGAGGCATAAGTATCGGTCAGTTTGGTAATGGTTTCCGTAGAAATGCCATCCCCTGGTTGTAATACGTTTACCAATAAAAGGCCAAGTATAATGGCCACTACGGTCGTACACATATAAATCCCAATGGTTCGCAAACCGATATTCTTAAATTTTGAAATATCCTTAAGGTCCGAAATCCCCTTGACCAAAGAAGCGAGAATCAATGGAATGGCGATCAACTTGAGTAATTTTACAAAAATGGTCCCTAAAGGTTGTATCCAATCGAATACAAAATCCTTTCCCCAATCCACTTGGGTCATCCCAAAACCAAAAAGAATACCCAAGAGCATTCCTATTAAAATTTTCCAATGAAGTTCCAGTTTGCGCATATTAATCTGTTTTGGGGTCAATATACCAAATTGAAAGCAGAAGCCCTAAATGAAAAAGATCAAAGTTTATTGCCCCGTGCGAGCAAGTAATAATCGGCCAAGACCAAAGCGGTCATTGCTTCTACAATAGGTACTGCCCGTGGCACCACACATGGATCATGGCGCCCTTTGCCCTGTGTCTTTATAGTATTCCCATCCTTATCTATGGTCTCATAACCCTGGATAACGGTAGCCACGGGCTTAAAGGCCACGTTAAAATAAATATCCATCCCGTTACTAATACCTCCCTGTATGCCCCCGCTATGGTTTGTTTTGGTGGAGCCGTCGGTATTGAAAGGGTCATTGTGTACGCTTCCCTTCATTTTAACCCCTTCAAAACCACTACCGTATTCAAAACCCTTTACGGCATTAATGGAAAGCATGGCTTTTCCCAATTCCGCATGCAACTTATCAAATACAGGTTCCCCAAGGCCAACGGGAACGTTTTGGGCTACGCAGGTAATAACACCTCCTATGGTATCCCCTTCTTTTTTAACGGATTTAATATACGCCTCCATTTTAGCGGCCATCTGGGGATCAGGGCAGCGTACCGGATTTTTTTCTATTTCGGAAAAATCCAGCTCCTGATAGCTTTTGTCCAATTTTAGTGTCCCTACCTGAGAAACGAACGCATTGATCTTAACATCCTTCAACAATTGTTTTGCAATGGCACCGGCCACTACCCTACTTGCCGTTTCCCTGGCCGAACTCCTTCCACCGCCACGATAGTCCCTAAACCCGTATTTCCGGTCGTAGACATAATCGGCATGTGAAGGTCGGTAAGAATCCTTTATATGCCCGTAGTCCTTGGACTTCTGGTTGGTATTGTGAATGGCAAAGCCAATAGGCGTTCCCGTGGTCTTTTCTTCGAACAAGCCCGAATAAAACACTACCTCATCCGGTTCCTTGCGTTGGGTCACTATGGCGGACTGCCCCGGTTTTCTGCGATCAAGGTCTTTTTGAACTGCATCTAGATCCAACGCTATTCCTGCAGGGCAACCATCTATCACCCCTCCAATAGCCTTACCATGTGATTCCCCAAATGTTGTTACCCTAAAGAAGTTTCCAAAACTGTTTCCCGCCATGTTTTCAATATATAGTTGTGGGCTATTTCAAATTCCGTCAAAGGTAAATCTTAAATGCTTTAAAGAAAAATTTACGCCCGCCTTAATATTCCGTTAACCTTGAGCTGATTTTGTAACGATAATTTAACACTAAACTTAAAAAATATTGATACGGGATAGGTATCTAAAAATACCATTTGGTCTAATTTAGTGACAAAATCCTATTTTGAAAAAACGAAAACTTGAAATAGCCGTTGTTTCCGATATACATTTAGGTACTTATAGGTGCCATGCAGATGAACTACTTGTCTATTTAAGTAGCATACAGCCCAAAACTTTAATTCTAAACGGCGATATTATCGATATATGGCAATTCAGCAAAAGTTATTTTCCACCTTCGCACCTGAACATTGTCAAAAAGATAATTTCAATGGCCTCCAAAGGAACACAGGTCTATTATATTACGGGAAACCATGATAAAATGATGCGCAAGTTTGCGGACACCGCAATGGGAAATATTAAGGTCCGAAACAAACTTATCATGGAACTGGACGGAAAAAGAGCCTGGTTCTTTCATGGTGATGTTTTTGATATCTCCGTACATCGGGCCAAATGGGTAGCCAAATTAGGAAGTTACGGCTATAATTTCCTTATTCTGATAAATCAATGGTTGAATTGGTATTTGCAAAAAATGGGCAAAGAACGATATTCGTTATCCCAAAAAATAAAGGACGACGGTGCAGAAAGAGCGGTCAAATATATTTCGGACTTTGAACAAACTGCCATTGAATTGGCCATTGATAATCATTTTGATTACGTGGTTTGCGGTCACATCCATCAACCTAAAAAAGAACTGGCAGAAACAAAAAAAGGAAAATGCCTATATCTAAACTCGGGCGATTGGGTAGAAAACCTTACAGCCCTGGAATATTCTTTTAAAAGATGGAAGCTTTACAATTACCAGAATGATAAACTTTTGCCTTTTTACATGGATGAAGAACTCAAAGAAATGGACATCAATGAGCTGATAGCTGCTATTACCATGGAAAAGAAGGCAAAAAAGCAAAAAGAAGGGGAAAATTAAAGTTCCAAAAATCAGGACTTACATTCATTCTTTAAGAAATCCTTTTCTTTTGATAATAATTCCCATCCAACTCAATACACACAGGTGGTATTATCCGCTTTTACATAATAAGATTTGTAATTCTTGGCCTTCTTGTCCATACAACCACATAGATCCAACAATTCAATGGACTTGAAATCTATAGGATGGGTTTCTGCCTGAATGGAGATATAACCTTCCTTCAAGGGCGTTCCTTCTTGATATGCTTTTTCCGAGTAACCGCTTATGGAACCTCCCCCAATGGTCGGTTTTCTATATTCCATGACAACCTTATCCTCTAAAATGTGTTGAATTAGAGAGTCCCCAAGCACCAAAGCCTCAACCTCTACCCATTGGTCCCCATGATAGGTGTCCGAGGAAGAACCAACGCAATGTGGTGTAAAAAGCGAATCGTTAAGAACTACATTTGTGCCCGGTGTACACAAATTTGCATTTGTACGATTGTTGGTGCCATTGCCTCCCAATAATTGCAATTCCAATGAAATAGGAAAATCTTGGTCAAGCCCTAAAGAAGAAGGGTCTTGACAATGGAGCATTAAACCATTGTTCCGAACGGCCCACCCAGGCCCGCCAGATTGTTGATCGCCCACAAAACGGTATGTAGCCCTTAGTTTGTAATGGGAATATTTATGCTTGTAATACAGGTGTCCAAAATTACCGTTAAAGGTATCTTTTTCAGCATATCTAACGCTAAGCAGGCTGTCTTTTAGCACAAATCTGTTCTTGTAATTTTCGCCTAACCCGTATCCGGCAAATTTCGGTGTCCAGTCACCCATATCGGAACCATCGAACAATGTTATCCATTCTTCCTTTTCCGGTTCCTTCTCCTGGGGTTTACAATTTGTTATTGCCATAAAGGCAATGAATAATAGCGAAATAATAACCAAATAAGGTCTTAAGGTCAAAATACGGTTCATGATAAATTTGTTTGGTGCTAAATCTAAATAAAAATTAAACGGTTTGCAATTCAGTCAAGTATTTAAGATTCGAATAATACAACGCTCAAACACGATCCATAAATTTTCCAATCGGGAACAGTTATTTATAATATGCTAAAAATTTGATAAAATTTAGGGTTAACTGCATCCATATTTCAAAAATTATGATGATTTATTAGTAACTTCCGGCTTTTTTTGAAATAAATCCAATATTTTCCATCATGCTAAAAAGAATCGGTTTTTCACTCTTTTTTTGTACAATTTTATTTAGTTGCAATAAGAAGCAGACATCCTGTGCTTCAAATGTAAAAGTTATAGACTATCCAAAAACGGATTCTTTGGCCAGTGTATTAAATTGGCCGAAAGATTTAAATATTACTACATTTTCTAGCCCAGAACTGACCCCAAGCCCTGCATGTATGGCCGTTGCCTCTACTGGAGAAGTATTTGTGGGCGTGGACATGATGGGGTCATTGGGCAAGGATATGAACAAGGGACATATTAAGCGCTTGGTAGATTGTGATCACGATGGTATCCTGGATTCATATACCGAATTTGCCCAAGTAAATAACCCGAGGGGTATTTTGGCCATTGGTGATGAAGTATTCGTATTGCATACCACTTTTTCCGAAGAAACCCAGAAAGCGGTAAATATGGATTTGGTAGTCTTTAAAGATGTGGATAAAGATGGTATTGCGGACGGTCCTTCAAAAGTATTGATCAAAAATATAAGTAATCCAAAGTATTTACGGGAAAGAGGCACCGATCATGCTACGAACGGAATCCAAATGGGAATAGACGGTTGGATCTATATTGCTGTTGGCGACTTTGGATTTCATAATGCGACGGATCGCGATGGTACACAATTGACCATGTTGGGCGGGGGTATTGTACGCGTACGTCCAGACGGAACGGAAATGGAAGTCTATACCCATGGCCTTAGAAATATTTATGATGTGGCCATAGATCCCTACATGAATATATTCACCCGAGGTAATACCAATGATGGGGGTGGATGGAACATAAGATTTATTCATCAGATACAAAGTGGGGAATATGGATACCCCGTTCTTTTCAAACATTTTACCGAAGAAATAATTCCTGCTCTTGTTGATGTAGGCGGAGGTTCAGGGACCGGGGCACTTTTTTTGAACGACGACCGTTGGCCCG
The DNA here is from genome assembly GCF_047345125.1 of Maribacter spongiae. Classification (NCBI taxonomy): domain Bacteria; kingdom Pseudomonadati; phylum Bacteroidota; class Flavobacteriia; order Flavobacteriales; family Flavobacteriaceae; genus Maribacter; species Maribacter spongiae. The sequence continues at coordinate 53,849 of NZ_JBLFEQ010000009.1, forward strand.
AGAATTACAATAATGTCCCTATGATGGCCGATTGGGGCAGGAGCTATTTATATATGCACAGACTGGCACAGGATAAAGCCAGTTTTAGGCAAGATGAAGAGCAATTTATCAAACTCCCCCAAATTACCGATGTGGACATTGATGCCGCAGGGGCCATGTACCTTTCCGCATGGGATGGTGCGGGATATTCCGGAAGTCCGGATAAGGGTTATGTAGTCCGGGTAATCCCAAATAATCTGGAGTACGAGGTTTTTCCGGATGTTGAAGATTTTTTCTTGACAAAAAGTGTGGCCGAGCTTTTAAAATCAAACAACGCAAAAACACGATTAAGTGCCCAGTATGAATTGCTGCGAAGGGGAAAAGGAAGTGATGCCGCCCTAGAGATAGCGAAAGACAAAACATTGCCATTGGAAGTACGGGTAGCCGGTGTTTTTACCTATGCCCAATTAATGAACGATAAAGGAATCGATCAATTGATAGCATTGACGGAAGATATGGATATCCAGGAATTTGCCCTGAGGGCCCTGGCCGATAGAAAGGTGAACACGGATAAAATACCTTTAGCACCATTTTTAAAGGCCTTAAAATTGGGATCGGACCGCACAAAGGCGGCGGCAATAGTAGGATTGGGCCGACTGGGAAAAATAGAAGCGGCGGATGTGTTGTTAAACGTAACCGTGCCCGATTCCTTTGTTGCCCCGGCCATGGGTACCGAAGGACCACATGCCAAACCTAATTCGGATATTTTGCTTCCTCATCTGGCCGTAAAGGCCCTAGTGGAAATGAACGCTATGGAAATCTGTATAGCGGCATTGGATTCTGACCGTAAGGAACTGGCACTTTGGGCACTTAGATATATGCACAATCCACAGGTAGTGGATGGATTGATAACTGCATATAAAAATACGACCGAGGATACTTTTAAAGATAAAATAACAAACACTTTGGCCCGTATCTACCACAAAGAAGCTCCATACGATGCATCCTGGTGGTGGAGCACAAGACCGGATACCCATGGACCTTATTATAAGACAAGGCCTTGGGAATCTACCAAAAAAATTAAAACGTTCCTGACCAATGAATGGAAAAAGGAATCCGAAAACGACAAGGATTTTTATGCGGCACTGAACACAAAATACCGATTGGAAATTGATGAGTTCGGAATTATAGAACCTTCCGAACCTAAGGAAGACCTGCCCATTGTTGATTTGGATAACATCAAAAACAAAAAGGGACAAATAGGAAAAGCTTCTATAGAAGATGTGATGATAGCGATCAAACAAATTAAGGGAAATGCCGAACTGGGCAGTAAAATATATAAGGCACAGGCTTGCAATACCTGCCATAGCTTAAAAAGTAGCGAACCGATGAAAGGGCCGTTTATGGGACAAATCGGTTCCATTATGAACAGGGAGCAGATCGCGGAATCCATATTGAAACCCAATGCCTCTATTTCACAAGGATTTTCTACCGTACAGATCCGTACAAAAGGGGAAAAGAATTATATAGGCTTTGTTACCAGTGAATCCGCCTCTGCACTTACCATACGGAATATCGCCGGATTGGCTACGGAGATAAAGAAATCGGATATTTCCGAAAGAAAGGAACTGGAAAATTCCATGATGCCCGTTGGATTGGCCAATGCCCTTAGTTATGAGGAAATGGCCTCATTACTGGCATTTTTGGAGCAGCAGAAATAAATTTTATATTTCTATTAAATTAAATTAGGGAATATTACAGGTCCTTTAGTGGAGCCGTAAGGCCTCTTTTAAGATGCTCACCGGGTGTTTTGCCGTTCTTTGGGTGCCATCAAAAATTTGATGTCTACAGCTTGTGCCGTTTGCTGAAATAATAGTGCTTTCGGGTGTTTTGGATATGGCCGGAAAGAGCTTTAGGCCACCAATCTTCATACTGGTCCCGTAATGCTCTTTCTCATAACCAAAAGAACCTGCCATACCGCAACATCCGGATGGGATAATGGTCACTTTATAGTTTTTTGGGAGGTTCAGTACATCAAAAGTCACTTTTTGATCGCTCAATGCTTTTTGATGGCAATGGTTATGTATTTTTATATGTTTTGGTTCTTCGGTAAACATGGAAGCTTCCAAAACTCCCTTTTCTATTTCCTTTGCTAAAAACTCTTCGATCAAAAAAGAATTTCCCGAGATACGATCGGCTAAATCCTTATCATCCGTCATTCGTTTGTACTCATCGCGAAAGGAAAGAATAGCAGATGGTTCCAAGCCTATTACCGGTTGCCCTTTTTCCATAAAGGATTCCATGGCCCTCATGTTTCTTTGTGCCAATCGTTTGGCTTCTTTCAAAAACCCTTTTGACAAATATGTCCTTCCGCTTTCCGCATAAAAAAGTTGGACACCATACCCTAACCGCACTAGAAGCTCCAGGGCATCTCTACCTACTTCTATATCCAAATACCGTGTAAACTCATCTATGTATAAAACAATTTTATTTTTATTCACATTGTATTGACTTTCAATGTTTTGAAGGTGTTTATCGAAATTAAAATTATAAACCTTAGGCAAGGTCCTTTGTTCGGCCACTCCACTAACTTTTTTTAACAACCTCCCCAAAAATCCCGAAGAATAAACGGCATTGGTCAATCCAGGCACCTTACTTCCCAATTTATTGAGTTTGGTGTTATGGGCGAACAATTTACTTCGTAAAGAGTACCCGTTCGTTTCTTGATATTGATACAGGAATTCCGCTTTCAATGTGGCTACATCCACATTGCTGGGGCATTCACTGGCACAGGCCTTACAGCTTAAGCATAAATCAAATGCTTCCTTCAATTCCGTCCGATCAAAACCGTTGGCTTTTTTAGGGTGGGTCAAAAACTCCCGCAAGGCGTTGGCCCTGCCCCTGGTCGTGTCCTTTTCGTTCTTGGTGGCATGATAGCTCGGACACATTCCCCCGGGCATATGATGTGTCTTTCTGCAATCTCCACTCCCATTACATTTCTCGGCAGCCTTCAAAATCCCTTCACTATCGGAGAAATCAAAAAGTGTTTTTATCTCGGGCTCTTCCCTGTCCACCTCATATCTTAAAGATCCGTCCATGGGATAAGGATCTACGATTTTACCCGGATTAAAAATCCCTCTAGGATCAAAATATGATTTTATACGCCTTAAAAGTCCATAGTTGCTTTCCCCGATCATCAATGGTATGAATTCTGCCCTTACGATACCATCGCCATGTTCTCCACTAAAAGATCCTTTATATTTTTTGGTCAGCTTGGCCACATCCGTGGTAATGGCCCTGAAAAGGGCCACATCGGCTTTCTTTTTGAGATTAAGGATCGGGCGTAAATGCAATTCCCCCGCCCCCGCATGGGCGTAATACACCGCCTTTTGCCCATACCCCTTCATAATTTGGGTGAATTCACCAATAAAATCCTTCAGGTCCGGTAAGGCGACCGCAGTATCTTCAATACAGGCCACGGCCTTCATATCGCCCACTATATTCCCCAAAAGTCCCAGCCCTGCTTTGCGCAGTTCAATAGCCCTGTTGATATCAACGCCCATTAAGACGGGGCTGGCATAGCTCAACCCAGATCCGGCAATTGTTTTTTGGAGTTCATTAACAGCTTTTTGCAATCCTTTTTCATTATGTGCACTCACTTGTAATAGTAGCAAAGCTTCCGGGTCGCCTTCCACAAAAAATCGGTTCGCCAATTGCGCTCTATTATTTTTGGTGCAATCCAGGATTACCTTGTCCATCATCTCACACAATTGCAAAGGATGTTCCATTACCGGAACTACATCGGAAAGGCAATCTTCCAGGGTTTTGTAATGTGTGACCACCATTGCGGACAATGGGGGCGGCAAATCGTCCAACTGCAACGTAATTTCCGTCGTAAAGGCCAGGGTGCCTTCGCTTCCGCACAACAATTTAGCCATATTGAACCCTGCTTCCCGGCCATGGAAAATTTCTGAATGGAGTAATTCATCAACGGCATACCCCGTATTTCTTCTATGAATTTCGGGTTTTGGAAAGTTATCGGTTATTTCATCCGCTATTGATTTATCGGACAGCTCTTTATGTATATTTTTATATAGTGAAGATTCAAAGGACTCAGAAGTTAATTTGGATTGAAATTCTTGTTGTGACAGTTGTCTGAAATCTACTTCGCTACCATCTGAAAGAATCGTTTTAAGCGATACGACCTTGTCGCGGGTAACGCCATATTGAATGGAAGTCGTTCCGGAAGAGTTGTTCCCTACCATTCCCCCTATCATGCACCTGTTGGACGTAGAGGTATTGGGTCCAAAGAAAAGACCGAACGGTTTTAGATATCGGTTCAGTTCATCCCGTATAACTCCCGGCTGAACGGTGACCTGCTTTTTATGCTCATCCAAATGAAGGATTTTGGTGAAATGTCTGGAGACATCCACCACCAAACCATCCCCCACACACTGCCCAGCCAATGAGGTCCCTGCCGTTCTAGGAACAATCCCGATTTGATGCTCGTTCACAAAAGTGATGATTTCCCTAATATCCTCAATCGTTTTGGGAAAGACAACGCCCAAAGGAATTTTACGATACACCGATGCGTCGGTAGCATACAAAGCTTTGGAAAGGTTATCTATTTGAAGCTCCCCTTCTAATTTCGGGGCAAGATCTGACAGTAAATTATTATTCAATTTGGCACAATTTTGGTCACTAAATTAAGTTTTATTGTTTGAGCTACATACCAAATCGTTTCTTTTTCAATTTAATTAAAACAAGAACCTATGAAATTTTTAAATTGTCTTACAATCGTTCTTTTTTTTGGGATTACTGCATTAAGTGCCCAGGAGATATCCGACCATGCCATAGGTCTCCGTCTTGGGGATAGTGATGGCTTTGGTGCAGAAGTATCTTATCAAAAATCCATTGGGCGTTATAATAGGGCGGAGTTTGCCCTGGGCTGGCGGGACAGTCGGAATTTTGATGCTTTTAAGCTAACGGCCCTTTATCAATGGATACGGCCTATTGAAGGTGGTTTTCAATGGTATTACGGCGTTGGTGGAGGTTTGGGAAGTGTGGATTTTGGTTCCGACCCCGATCGGGATGACGGTCTGTTCGTTTTTGCGGCAGGCGATATCGGAATAGAATACAATTTCGACATCCCTTTATTACTTTCCCTGGATTTTAGGCCCGAGTTGGGTATATTGGGCTATGATGGATTTACGGATAGTTTTGATTTTGATATTGGATTGGGCATACGCTACCAATTTTAAATACTGATATAAAAAAATCCATTAAAACCTATTATTCCGGGATATTTCAGCTGTTATTGATGCATAGCCCGTATGTAACCGCTAAGCTTTCCCCGAGGAATTATGGGAATGTGGGAACCCCTAAATGAAGAGTTTCCACGAACCGTTAATATTTAAAGTTCAAATTCAAGGCCCTGACATGTATTCAGGGTCTTTTTTTATATCCTATTATATAAGTACATTTGTTTTCGATAAAAATCTATGACCAAATGTTCGGTCTCACCTTAAAAACAAATAAAAAGTATTCGATGAAAAAGATTTTAATGCCGGTTATGGCAGTTTTGGCGTTGTTAGGCTGTAATACAAATCCGGAAGGTTTTGTGATAAAAGGAAATTTACGGGGAGAAATTGAAGATGGCACAATGGTCTTCTTGAAAAAAATTGGCGAAAACAATCAACCCGTCGAGGTAGATACCGCTTTGTTGGCACAAGGAAATTTTGAATTTACCGGAACGGCAACAGCATCACCGGAACTACATTATATTTTTTTAGACAAGACACAGGCCTATACGGCATTGGTTGTTGAGAATGGAAAAATTAACCTTAGCGCGCAAAAAGACAGTTTGGGGTTCGCAAAAATTACAGGAACCGTTCAAAATGATATTTTTGGTGATTACCTGGAAAAATCACGTGAATTTTCCCTACAGGCAAAATCTATTCAAAACGATATGAGAAATACCACGGATGCGGCCTCACAAACTGCACTTAGGGATGAACTGCAGGAACTGCAGGAAGAATACAAAGGGTTTGAATTAAAGTACATAAAAGATCATCCAAATGGCCTGATTTCGGCATTGTTACTGGACAGGGCCATGGCCACAAAGGCCATAGAAAGTGAAGAAGCCGGGGGAATTTATGATGCATTGACCCTGGAAATTCGAAATTCAAAGCCGGGAAAACGCATTTCAGAAGGATTGGAAAAACTTAAAAAAGCAGAGGAAGCAGCCAAGAAGACAGCTATAGGGGCAAAGGCACCTAACTTTTCCGGTCCCGACCCGGAAGGAACGGTTATTGCTTTAAACGATGTACTGGGAAAAGTTACTTTAATCGATTTTTGGGCCGCGTGGTGTAAACCCTGCCGTGCCGAAAATCCTAATATCGTTAACGTTTATAACAAATACCACGATAAGGGCTTAAATATTATAGGTGTTTCTTTGGACAGAACGGCAGATGCATGGAAAAAAGCCATTGCCGATGATGGATTGGCCTGGAACCAGGTTTCGAATATTGCCTATTTTAATGATGAAATTGCCCAAATGTATAATATAGATGCCATTCCTGCTGCGTTCTTATTGGATGAGAACGGGGTAATCGTTGCCAAAAACCTTAGGGGACCGGAACTTGAAGCTAAAATTGCTGAACTTTTGAATTAAGGGAAGAAATATAGGAATAGAAAAAGCGAGGGGCAATAAAATTAATTGCCCCTCGCTTTGGTTTTATAGCTATAAATAATGTTTAAAACTTGTTTCTCACATCCCTAAAAGTTCCTATCACGGAAGCATTTCCGCTCCTTTGAACGTTTCCAAAAATATTTACCACGGAGTCTTCACCAATAAACTCGATCGTTGCACCATCGTTCAATATCAGGTCGCCATATATTGTTAGATTTCCTTCTACCCGCATAGTGGCATTCTCGTTTATATTGACTTCCCTCCTTCTATTGTTTCGGCCCACCACCAGCGTACCGTTCATTTCAAAAAGTCCATTTCGATTAACAATGACATTGTTTCTTACCGTCCAGGAACCACATAACAGCAAAGCACCGTTTACATCAAAGTTATTAAATCGTTTTGCACCCCTATAGGCCAATTCCTGACCTTCGTTCACCCTAAGATTAGAGTTGCCCCTATAGCTGTCCAAATCGGCACAACGCTCCACCAAACTCTCATTTGGCCTGTTCAGTTTTATAATTTGCAATCCTTCTTTACCCGAAGCCGCAAAAATATAATCTCCTTTGGAGGCAACATAGTTTATGGAGCCTTCCAGCTGAATGATGCCCACCAGTTCCGTATTGTCCTGTTGCTCTTCGGACAAGCAAAGGCCGGCCCCGCCATTGGCCATTAACAAAACATCTTGATTTGTAGCTACGGCATTGGTCACTACATCCGCACCATCTACATTATCCGGGTTTAAAAGAATGGGGACGTATTCTATAAAAGAACCCGTCGTGGCATTGTAAACACCGGCGCCCTTGGCACCCTCTGCCACTACTATATTTTCTCCCGAGAAATCCAAGGTACGCTTGGTATTGTTTCCAAAGTCGGAATCTATGGGAATCTCCCTGATAATTCCCAAACTATTGTCCAGGATACTAACACCTTTGCTGGCATCCAATACGGCAATGGAATTATCTTTTACCGCTACGGAACGTAAATCCAAAAAGGGAGCTTCGTCAACAACGGCAAGATCCGATGTATTATAAACCGTAACAAACCCATCTTGACCGCTTGTCGCCAAAACGCGATTTCCATTAACCGCTATACCTGTACCATTAAATCCTTCTTGAAACGCATAAATAACGCCGGCACTAAAATTCATAAGGCCATTTGAAACCTGTATCTTGGCAACAAAAGAATTGGCCGTGGCCCTAACGGATTTTTCCGCATCCACACCGCCTACTAAATAGATATAACCATTGCTGTATTTTATCGCATTAACATCCGCATTTGAATAATACAACCTTGATGAAACGTACGGATTGTGAGGGTCGCTAATATTAATAATGTCTACACCGCCAGCATATCCGTCTTCAACCGTATTATAGGAAACATAGGCATAGTCCCCCTCAACATCAACATGTGAGGCCGTCAAGTTTTCACCTCCGCTAAAAGAGGGTACGGCTACTTGTGTGATCAAGGTTAAAGGGTAATCGCCCGCAACCTCATTTTTACCGGTCAGATCGGATTTACCGGTCAAGGCAGCTTCTTCGTAGATGTCCAGCACACCGGCTTTATCATATACGATACTATTCTCCAGTACATTGTTATTGGTCTCTAACCTCAGATCATCTTCGGGTTCATCATAAACTTTGGTTTCATCGCTACATGAAAATAGAAAAACAAATAGTGTGATAGGTAAAAGAAATATTCTTTTCATCGGGGTTGGTATTTTAATTTTTTCAAGAACGTACCCAAAACGATCCTCTTATAAAAAAGATGTCTTTTTCGATGAAATGCACAAATTAATTGCAGAAACTATATTCAATATAAGCTTTTTCTTACTTTTTATATTTTCCCCATTTTTTCAAGAATAAAGAGCAATATGATGGGAACGGCCAAAAGCAATACCGTAAGAGTGTCTGTCCGCAATAGGTCTGGTATAAAAAACAAAGTAGTTATATAACCCCCAATAGCCCCTCCAAAATGTGCGGTATGGCCAATATTCCCCAATCTACTCTTCATACCGTAGATGGAATATAAAAGATACCCTATCCCCAATATATAGGCCGGTATGGGAACAGGAATAAACATAATGAACAAAGAGTCGTCGGGTTGTAATAAAATGGCGGCATATAAAACACCTGTTACCGCGCCACTCGCACCAACGGCACTGTAATACGGTTCATCCTTATGAAAAAAAAGTGCCAATAAGCTTCCCGCAAACAAACTGATACCATAAATGATGCTAAATTTAACCGGGCCAAACCAAGCAATGACCACATCTGCAAAAAAATACAGGGTGAACATATTGAAAAACAGGTGTGCAATATCTACGTGCAAAAAACCGGAGGTGAACATGCGTTCTTTCTGCCCTGCCCTTATGGCCCCGATACCGAATTTATAACGGTCAAAAAAATAAGTATCATCAAACCCTTTTAGGGAAACCAGTACATTGGCCGCAATTATGGCAATGGTGGCAATATGCAAGTCATTCATTCCTAACCTCTATCTTTGGAGTCAAATATAGCTATATTTGCCCATTATACTCTTGGCGCATGCAACTTCTAATCTTCCTATTGGCCTATCCTTTTTTATGGTTGATCTCTATTTTACCGCACACACTATTTTATGGATTTTCCAATTTTGTATTCTTTGTGATATATCATATTATCGGCTATAGAAGAAAAGTAGTCCGCAACAATCTGAAGCTTGTTTTTCCCGAAAAGGATAATACCGAACTAAAACTGATCGAAAGGGCCTTTTTTAAGCATATGTGCGACGTCTTTCTGGAAACGATCAAAACCATGGGGCTTTCTGAGGAAAAGATGAGGATAAAATTTAAAATCATAAATCCGGAAATTATTCAAAACTTGGAACGGGAACGCAGTGTTTTGGTCCTATGTTCCCATTATGCGAACTGGGAATGGATCATAAGTGTCAATAGCCTTTTAAGTTGTAAGGGCTATGCGGTCTATCAAAAAATCAGCAACAGCTATTTTGATGCCTTTATACGAGAAGTACGTTCAAAATGGAACACTGCCCTCATCACGCAACAACAAACGGTAAAGACCGTGGTCAGGAATAGGCAAAATGGGCAAAAAGCGGCAATAGGCATGGTGAGTGACCAATCCCCACAGGCACACCGTGCGCAATATTGGTCCAATTTCATGGGGATAAAAGTCCCCGTTTTTAATGGAGCCGAAACCATGGCCCGTAAATTGGAACTCGCCGTTGTATTTTTAAAAGTAAGCAAAGTAAAAAGAGGGTATTACAAAGCGGAATTCATCCCTATTACCAAAAACGGAAAAGAAACGGAAGAAGGTGAGATTACAGAAACCTTTTTACGTTTAACGGAACAACAAATAAGGGAAAAACCGGAACATTATCTGTGGACGCACAAAAGATGGAAACACAGGGACAAGGAACCGGCGTCTTTTGCCAAAGTTTTAAAGGTCTGAATTCTTTTATTGATAAAAAAGATCTACCCCCCCCCTTTTTTTATGTTTACTTGATTTTATCCTCAAAGATCATTTACTTAATTTTTTTACCCCAGAAATCATTATTCCTGTAAGTTTTAGGAGGTGGTTACCGACCTACGAATAAAAATAACGGGTATGAAAAAAAGAATCTTACTATTTATTATGGTTTTTACAATGATCAATTTGGCAAAAGGCCAAGAATTCAATACGATTCCAGTCAGTTCGGATTTTGATTCGCTACAGGATGGTTGGTATAAATTTGATTTTCAGAACACATATTTTGATGTGGAATTCAAGACAGGAAGGCTGGTTAAGGGAATAATTAAATGGGCGGACGGTTCTTCATATTCCGGAGATCTCTCAGGCACAGGAATATCGGGCAAGGGAACCTACATTTGGTCAGATGGAAGCAGGTATGAGGGTAAGTTCAAGAACCATAAAAGACATGGAAAAGGTTCTTTGATCAATAAAGACGGGAGCAAATGGAGCGGTAAATGGGTAAACAACCAAAAACAGGGCAAAGGTAAAGTTTTTAATGCCTCCGGTGAGGTTACACAAGTGGGTGTTTGGGCTTCGAACGAACTATTGACGGAAACAAAAAAATAAAATGTCGGCCTCAAAAGGCCGACATTTTATTTTATATCGATTTAAAAGTTTTAGATGCCTGCCACTTCTTTTATCTCCGCAATAATTTTGTCGGCCAAATCGTCCGCTTCGGTCTGACTTTTAGCTTCGGTATAAATACGGATAATAGGTTCTGTGTTCGATTTTCTTAGGTGTACCCAGTTTTCTGGAAAATCGATCTTGACCCCATCAATGGTAGAAATTTCTTCATCCCCGTATTTATGGGCCATAGCGGTCAGGATGCCATCAACATCCAATCCGGGCGTTAATTCAATTTTCTTTTTGCTCATAAAATAACTTGGATAACCCGCCCTAAGTTCGGCTACGGTACCGCCTCTTTCGGACATCAGCATTAAAAACAAAGCTGTTCCTACTAAGGAGTCACGGCCATAATGACTTTCAGGGTATATTATTCCTCCGTTCCCCTCACCACCTATAATGGCATTTTTAGCTTTCATCTTGGCGACCACATTTACTTCGCCTACGGCCGCGGCTTCGTATGTTCCGCCATGTTTTTGGGTAATATCCCGTAACGCCCGGGAGGAGGAGAGGTTGGAGACCGTATTTCCCTTTGTTTTTCCCAAAACATAATCGGCACAGGCTACCAAGGTATATTCCTCTCCGAACATTTCACCGTCATTGCTAATAAAAGCCAATCGGTCCACATCGGGATCTACCACTATACCAAAATCGGCCTTTTCGGACACTACCAATTTACAAATATCGGTAAGATGTTGTTTTAATGGTTCGGGATTATGTGGAAAATGTCCGGTCGGATCACAGTACAATTCCACAACTTCAACACCCAATTCTTTTAAAAGTCTGGGTATGGCAATTCCTCCGGTCGAGTTGACACCATCTACCACTACCTTGAATTTGGCTTTTCGTATGGTATCGGCATCTACCAGGGATAGTTTGAGTACTTCATCAATATGAACATCGATATAACTGTCATTTCTTGTGATATTGCCCAAATCATCCACCTCACAAAAATCAAAATCCTCTTTTTCGGCAATAGCCAGAATTTTAGCTCCTTGGGCAGCATCTAAAAACTCTCCCTTCTCATTTAACAATTTAAGGGCGTTCCACTGTTTTGGGTTATGACTGGCAGTTAGAATGATCCCGCCATCGGCATTTTCCAGAGGTACGGCAATTTCAACGGTCGGCGTAGTGGATAAATCCAAATCGATTACGTCAATACCCAATCCGGTTAATGTGGAAACTACTAAATTCTGGATCATTTCCCCAGAAAGTCGCGCATCTCGTCCAATAACTACTTTTAACTTATCCTTTTGGGAATAATCCTTCAGCCAAATTCCATATGAAGCCGCAAATTTCACGGCATCTATTGGGGTTAAATTATCTCCGGGCTTACCACCAATGGTTCCCCTGATTCCTGAAATAGATTTGATAAGTGTCATAGGTTGTCTAAAAGTTTTTGCAAATATAGCGGTCTCATGGGAAAAGAAAGTGGGGCAATTTGTAAATTAGATCCAGAAAACGGAAATTGATCAATGAACTTTCTGGCACATATATACCTCTCTTTTGGGGACAAGGAAATTACCATTGGAAATTTTATTGCAGACAGTATCCGAGGCAACAAGTTTAAACATCTTCCGCCCAGGGTCCAGAAAGGTATTGAATTGCACCGGTATATAGATACCTATACCGATTCCCATAAAATTCCAAAACAAAGCAGTAAACGCCTTCACAAGAATTACAGCCATTATAGTAGAGTGATCGTAGATATTTTTTATGACCACTTTTTGGCCAAAAACTGGTCGGTTTATTCCGAGGAACCCCTTGCCGTTTTTGTAGAAAATTTCTATGACCTCCTAGAAGATCATTATGCTATACTTCCGGATGGAACCAAGCGCATGATGCCTTATATGATTACGGATAACTGGATTTACAACTACTCCAAAATAGAAGGAATAGCCAGTATTCTCAATGGTATGAACAGAAGAACCCAAAACCGCTCGAAAATGAATTTTGCCATCTTGGACCTGGAGGAGCATTATGAAGCTTTTGAAATGGAATTTACCGCTTTTTTTGAGGAGTTGATCGTTTTTTCCCGACAGAAATTCAATTCTATGCAGGTAATTAAATAGTAATAATTAATTATATGCAAGTTAGTTAAAATACATATTATAAAGTTTTAGTTTAAATATAATATTATTGATAAAACATTGATACGATCATTAAAATGATAGCAATAAAACGAATCCAAAAAGAAGATATTCCAACGGGGCTTCAGGAACAACTTGAAACACTCTATAAGGAACTGAATTCCGAGATAGAGCAACTTACGCTAAAGGAGGTGCTAATAACACTTAATCCTGCCGAAGTGGTTTGTGCTTTTGATGGCACACGGCTTATCGGTATCGCCATGATGGCTAAATATAATGTAATTTCAGGATATAAGGGAATGATAGAGGATGTTGTGGTCTCGAAAAACTACAGGGGTCAGGGTATTGGCCGCAAACTTATGGAACTGCTCTTGGAACGTGCCAAAAAATGTAAACTGAACGATGTACTCCTTTTTAGCGGACACCATAGGACACCGGCGATCGGTCTCTACAAAAGTTTAGGGTTTCAACTAAAGAACAGCGGATTATATGTAAAGAAAATGATTTGAAATCACACCTTTTTCACATGTTTTAATTGACTTTTCAATTCTTGCATGGATTCTTGCAACTGTTTTAATAGCCCACGATCAGTAGTAGCATCTACATTAAACGTAATCTTACTGCTCACTTCCCAGATTTCCTGTATTTGGAATGGTTTAATATCATAAGGGGGGTAGGTTTCGTTCAGGGAAACCAATGTTACATTATTGGAGTTAGGTCGTTTCTCTATTTTTTTTACCATCACAGAATCCTGTAAGACCACTACGTACATTTTATTGGCACTTACATGGTCTATATGTTCAATGGCACGTGCCAAGACCCATTCCCCGGGATGCAGATTGGGCAACATGCTATCCCCTTCTACCTGAAAACCGCGATAGGTAGCGTTTCTAAACTCGGGAATAGGCAGATCAAATGCCGGTAATTGCTCATACCAACTGGTATCCGCAATATTTTGCGGATACCCTGCGGCCGCTTTGGCATTTACCAAGACCATATTATCATTATCCGCAGCATCTACAGTGACCACTTTGGGAATGACACTGGTATTGGAAGTTTCCAAATACCGTGCATCGCTTTCCCCGAACAACCATAATGGATTTATCTTGAATTGCTTCAATAATTCCGAAACTACTTTCCCGGAGAGTTTGGTGCGCCCGCGCTCTATGTCCGCAGTCGTATTGGACACTCCCAAAAGGGTCGCAAATTCCGTTTGGGTGTATCCCAGCTCCCGACGGACATCTGTAAATCTTTTTAACGTAAGTTCATTTTCCATAATTCAAATATAGGAAATATGGATTATATCCAAAATTATATTTGGATTATTTCCATAATTAGGAATAATTCCATATTTTTGGAATAATTACTGTATTGCATTTTTCAGGATTATATCTAATGCACAAAAAAATACAGGTAGTTAAGATGTTTAAAAAAATTGATTGTCCATAAAAAAACAGGTAGTATGAAAAACACTAAAACCCTTATCTATGATGGAAGTTTCAATGGTTTTCTCACTGCGGTCTTCATCGCTTTTGACGAGAAAATAGATGTAGTGGATATACAAAAGAATAGCCAAAACCAAAATGGACTTTTTTCGGAAACAGAAACTATTTTCACCCATATAGAAAAAGCGAAATGTGTGTGGAACGCTATCCGCAACAAAAGTTATCCTGCCATAACTGCTATTTATTTTGCTTTTTTGAGCGAGACCAGGGGTATTGAACCCATGCTCTTTGGTTACATTCAGAAATTGATGTCAGGTAACGATAAAAACTTGGCGAATCCCGCGGATGATACTGTTTTGTATATTTCCAAACTGATGCGAAAAGTAAGTCGGGAAAAGCGCCACATGGAAGCATCTATACGTTTTCGATCGACTAAGGACGATGTTTATTTTGCGAATATAGCACCCGATTTTGATGTATTGCCCTTAATTTCCAAGCACTTTCGTAACCGTTATAAGAACCAGCAATGGCTCATTTATGATACAAAGCGCCAATACGGCATCTTTTACAATTTGGAATATATAGAAATCATTTCCTTGGATTTAAGTGAAACCCATGAGAACCGTACCCAAAATAATAAAACCAATGTCCCAAGAGAATACGGGCATCAGAATCTATGGGGGTATTATTTTCAAAATGCCGCTATTAAATCTTGTATTACCAGAAAATTACATAGGCAACACACACCTAAACAATACGGAAAACATTTGAGCGAAAGCAAAGAAGCGGTATAGATATAGTTATGTGAAAATAACCAAATATCGTAATGTAAAGATAACGGCAAGAGCCTAATATCTCTTATTATTATTTACTCCGTTCCCCAATAAACTGGTCGCTTTTATTTTTGAACAATATATTAAAACTGGTCAGGCTCCCATAAATACGGGTAATATATTGTTGTAAATCTATCTTTTCTTGATCGTCCAAATTTTTACTGCTATTGATTTTTTGTTCCATCACACGGATACGATCACGTACCATCACTATTTTATGAAAAAAAGTATCAATAGGTATTTCTTTGTTCGCAAGAGCGTTACCAGGTTCCAAAATGAGTTTTCCCCCACGCCATTTATCGGCCAGGGCCACTTTTTCATGCGTATCGCTCCATTTTTCCAAAATTTGGGTCAGGGAACTTTCAATATCAAAAAAGCTGACCGTGTCCACATCGTCTTCCAAACTTTCGATTACCTCAAATTCCGAATCGATGGCAATGGTTTCCAGACCTCTTTCCATAAAAGTTACCCAATAATGTTTAGAGGATACATTGGTAACCACACCCTTTCCGTATTCCAAATGATCAATTCTAGATCCTATTCCCAACAATTGCATATTCAAAAAAATTAAGATTGTACGGGACAAAATTAAAGCTCCGTATTATAATTTAAAAGAACGAAAACAACAAAAAACAACTATTGCTGTTTACAACCTTCCCTCCTACGGGTATCGATCAAATAAATGATTTTCCAATCGTTTTCTTCTTTAAAGAGCTGAAAGGAGTTCGCCCCACAATGATGAAATTTATCGTTCAACCAAAACTCATACGATGTCCAGGCATTGGCCATGGCACCATCGATCTGGATATTATAATCCGTAATGCGTTCCTGAAAACTGATGGAATCCGGGATACGGGTAATGGAATGCACCAAATCATCAAAATTTTCGGTGCGTAGGTATTGTTTTCCTTCTTTGGTCTTTCCTATGGTCTGCAAAATAACGTTCGGGCTCACGGAAGATTTCATGGCGAGGGAATCCTGTGCGTGAAATGCATTAAAAAAAGATTCAATGGTCTTTTGAACGGCGGCTTGATCACTGGTCTGGGCCATCATTGTATTCAATATAAACAACAGGCAAATAGATAGTACACATTTCATTTTATCGTTTTTTGGTCCATTTCCTAAAAATAGAAATATTATCCTGTTCCCGGTCTAATTCCAGCACACGGATTAAATTAAAATCTCGGTAAAACTCCTTATTTTAGCCTCATTAAACCAAGTCCTTATGTCCACCGCAAAAAAAGAATATAAAAGAGTTACCGTAAAGTCCCTTGTGGACATGAAAAGGAACGGTGAAAAAATTTCCATGCTTACGGCCTATGATTATTCTATGGCCAAAATTGTGGATGCCGCAAACGTGGATGTCATTCTTGTGGGCGATTCCGCCAGTAATGTTATGGCCGGGCATGAAACTACATTGCCCATTACCTTGGATCAGATGATCTATCATGCCACTTCGGTCATTAGGGCCATTGATCGGGCATTGGTGGTAGTGGACATTCCTTTTGGCAGTTACCAGAGCGACCCCAAAGAGGCCTTGCGTTCCGCTATTCGGATCATGAAAGAAAGTGGGGCCCATGCCGTTAAAGTAGAAGGAGGCGCAGAAATAAAGGAATCCGTGAAACGTATCCTGGCCGCCGGAATACCGGTTATGGGGCATTTGGGGCTTACCCCACAGTCCATCTATAAATTTGGCACGTACACCGTGCGGGCAAAAGAGGAGGAGGAAGCTGAAAAACTAATGCAAGATGCCTTATTATTGGAAAAACTGGGGTGTTTTGGTATCGTCCTGGAAAAAATCCCGGCGCAACTCACCAAAAAGGTCTCCGAAAAACTTACGATCCCTACTATTGGAATCGGTGGTGGGAAACATGCGGACGGACAAGTATTGGTGATCCACGATTTATTGGGCATGACACATGAGTTCAACCCACGCTTCCTAAGAAGATACATGAACTTGTACGAAGAAATGGGAACTGCCATTTCCGATTATGTTAGTGATGTGAAAAATCAGGATTTTCCAAACGATGAGGAACAGTATTAAATATTTATGAAAAAAGGATTGGTCCGGTACAGGATCTATACTGTTTTACTGGTGTTTTTAAATATTGGCTGTGACCAGATAACCAAAGAAGCGGTACGCCAAAATGTAGCAGAACAGGATTATATTCAGATTATCGACCATCATTTTATTTTGACCAATGTTGAAAATACCGGTGCTATGCTCGGCTTTGGCCAGGACTTCCCTCCTATCCTGAAAATCCTTTTACTACAGGGCCTTCCGCTGGCACTGCTCTTAATATTATTGTACAGGACCCTCACAAAATCCCATATGGATTCTATACTCCTACTGGCTTTTACTTTTGTTATTGGCGGAGGTATCGGAAATTTAATCGATCGTATTCTGTATGGATCTGTGACCGATTTTTTTCAGATCCGTCTGGGTTTTTTCAAAACCGGTATTTTTAATATGGCGGATGTAGCGGTCACTATAGGGATCATGCTGATATTATTATTAAGTCTATTCAGAAAAAAAAATTCAATATAAAACTCCATTTTGTCCAAAGGCCAAAAAAACCAGCGTTCCACACCAGAAAATCTTCAAGTATTACATGAGGACAACCATATTATCGTGGTGAACAAAAGGCCTGGGGACATTGTACAAGGAGACAAAACAGGGGATTTACCGTTAAGTGAGGTAACCAAAGTGTATCTCAAAAAAAAATACAATAAGCCGGGCAATGTATATTTGGGGGTCGTACACCGATTGGACCGGCCCACTTCCGGCATCGTGCTTTTTGCAAAAACTTCTAAGGCCCTACCTAGGCTCAATGCCCTTTTTGCAGAAAAAGAAGCAAAAAAAACCTATTGGGCCGTTGTAAAGAATAAACCGAACAAAGACGTTGGAACTCTTGTGCACTGGCTAAAACGCAATTCCAAACAAAATAAATCCTACGCCTATAAAAAAGAGGTCCCTGATAGTAAAAAGGCCGTGCTGGATTATAGGCTTTTGAAAAAGTTAAATCGCTATTTTTTATTGGAAATCGATTTAAAAACGGGGAGACACCATCAAATACGTTCACAATTATCCTCCCTTGGATCTCCTATTAAAGGCGATTTAAAATATGGTTCCGACCGAAGCAATCCAAATGGCAGTATTCATCTTCATGCCCGTAAACTCAGTTTTATACACCCGGTCAAAAAAGAAGTTCTGGAAATCCATGCCCCCCTACCTCAAGATATTATTTGGGATGCATGTTCTTGATTTTATTTTTTTAATTTAACCACCGTGGTTTAAACTACTGGACAACAATTCATAATCCGGTTTGGATGCGGTATGCTAAAAACTATTCTCGGGTAATGACCCGTTGTTTCCTTTCTTTTGAACGAATACTCTCTATCACCACAGATCCCAAAATGAGCATTCCGCCTAAAATAGTGGTCGGTTCAGGAATTTCGGATAAGAACAAAGCACCTATAACAATACCGTAAACTGGCTGTATACTGCTCAAAATACTTACTGTTGTAATACTAAAATGCTTAAAGGTCATTAGAAAAAGCGTATGCCCAATGGCCGTCGTTAAAATTGCCAGGGCCAGGATACCTTGCCATTGTCCAAGTACTAAATCAATTTCTGCTGTTATAAAAGCGGGGGCTAACAGAACACTTACGATTCCCGTTTGATGGACCATGAGCATAGAACCATGATATTGCGCTGCTTTGGCCTTTAATAGGATATTGCGAAGCGAGTAAAAAACAGCGGAAAAAACCCCGATAGAAATAGCCAATGTATATGAATTGGAAAAATTAAGCTCCGGACTCAAAAGATAGATCCCGACCATAACCAACCCTCCCAATAAAAGGTGTACACGCTGTAATCTTGTCCTTAAAATCAATGGTTCCATAAATGCGGTAATAACCGGATAGGTAAACAACGAGAGCATTCCAATGGCCACATTGGACCATTGCAGGGCATAAAAATAAGTGACCCAATGTATCCCCATCAAAAGACCGCTCAGCAAAACTATGGGAACGTCCCTGCGGGCGACCTTCAAGGAAATACCCTTCCATTTACAGTAAACCAAGAGCAATAAAAAAGCGATGAGCGATCGGCTCCCTATGGTCACGGGAACGGGCAAGTCCACATACCTGCCCAATGCACCGCTCGTACTCATAAAAATCATGGCCAGATTAATTTCTAGCAAATGGGACAAATGTTTACTTTTCATATTTTAAACTGACATTATCGGGTAAGGGTCATCGCTTTTTCACGAATAATTTGCGAAACGGGCTTATTCTGTAAATGACTCTCCAACCAAGAAATAATATCCAAATACAGAAAAGCTCTTTTCTCATAAGGGTGGTCTTCGTATTTTTTGAGTTGGTCATAAAGTTTTTGGAACTCCGCATTTAATTGGCCGGGATAGATACCTCCAAGGTTTCGCAAGAACTTCATCATTTCTTTCTGAACCTCGTGCATGTCGTTCATTTTCAACAGGAATTTATAGGTGCTCTTAAGTTGAACCTCCAAATGATAATCCATACCTGCCTCGTAATGTGCTACCAAACTCAATACCCGGGCAAAGCACATTAAATCTTCGCGCATTTTTAAATTCTTGTTGTCAATGATCTTTTTAAGGTATGAAATGCAGGATTTGTTATCACCGATCCCAAAATACAAACAGGCAATTTTATAATAAAGCACCATAACATGATGCTCATCTATGCGGTCTTTGTGTTTATTGACGCCATATTCTATAATCCGTACCAGATAACGCCCTTTTTCAAATGTACCTTCCAGAAAATGAAGGTTTAATTTATTGGCATTCAAATAAATGAATGCCAATGAGGTTATATTATCGTTGCTGGGGAAACTTTTATCTTTCAGAATCCCCTCTAATCGTTCAAGTGTTTCTTTAAATTGAGAACTGTATTTTACATAAAATAAAGATTCTAACAAATAATGATTTCCTTTTAAAAAGAAAACAGGATTCAAATAGATCATCTCCTTGTTCTCGTAAAAAAGATCCACCCATTTGCTTGCATATTTATAACAGGAAAGAAAATCCTGTGTTAAAAAACTGTACCATAAATATGCCTTATACAGCCATAATTTTTCCCGGAAGCCCAAATCTTCCATTTTATATTTTGGCAATTGCTCCTTAAAATAGGTTTTGATACGCTGATAATCCTCATCACTTCTAACATAACCCACCTTTAGCATCATTCCATACAATTGTAGGGATAGGTTGGACAATTTACTCGTCATTACATTTTGATCGGATAATTCCTTGGCCTGCAGTGCCAGTTCATTGGCCCTGTCCGGAATACTCCTGGTAATATACTGGGTCTCTATGATTTTCTCAAGTTCTACGATCTCATAGGCAATATTCTTTTCTTCATTTTCAATGGCGGTAGACTTCACCTTGTCCAAAATTTTAAGGCTTTGCTTGTACAGGCCTTTCTGATATAGAATAGTGGCAAAATCCAGTTGTTCCCGTATCTGTACGCGAATGTTCTGATTTACGGGGTTTAAGCGTAGACTTATTAAGATCTGCTTGTACAAATGGGCCTTCAGATTGGAAAGCTGTGCTTTTTTTACGATCCCACTTTCCAATATAATCTTTTCATCATAGCGTTTAATTTTATCCAACAGGTTAAAAAGTGCTAAGAATTTGGCATCCGTATTCACCCCTAACCGGCCTACATATAATTTAAATTGGCGTTTCTCCGACTTGGAGAGTGATTTCACCAAAACGAACAAAGCATCTTTATGCGCATTTGTCATCGTAAAAAAAAGAGTTTAAATAATTGTTTTTCAATATATTGAATACCCAAAAAAGTGTCTTAACATTGTAAATGTCATAACAAAATTCGAATATTTTGTGTTATTGGTGCTATATTCGTTAAACGAGCTAAACTAAGTAAATATAATGAGCAAAGATATAGTTCAGATTTTTGATACTACATTAAGGGATGGAGAACAGGTTCCAGGCTGTAAACTGGACATGGAACAAAAACTGGTCATTGCGGAAAGATTAGATGTTCTGGGCGTTAATATTATCGAGGCCGGTTTTCCGATATCCAGTCCGGGAGATTTTAAATCCGTGGAAAGCATCTCCAAATTGGTCAAGAATGCTACGGTATGCGGTCTAACAAGAGCGGTAAAAAAAGATATTGAAGTAGCGGCCGAAGCATTAAAACATGCCCGAAAACCAAGAATCCATACAGGCATAGGCACTTCGGACTCACATATTAAGTTTAAATTCAATTCAAACAAGGAAGCCATAATAGAGCGTGCCACCGAAGCCGTTCGTTATGCCAAAACCTTTGTTGAGGACGTTGAGTTTTATGCAGAGGATGCGGGAAGAACGGATAATGAATTTCTTGCACAGGTTTGCGAAGCCGTTATAAAAGCGGGAGCAACGGTGTTGAATATACCGGATACTACGGGTTATTGCCTTCCGGAGGAATACGGGGCCAAAATGAAATACCTCAAGGAAAATGTAAAAGGCATTGAGCATGCCGTGCTTTCCTGTCATTGCCATAATGATCTGGGCCTGGCTACCGCAAATTCAATTGCGGGAGCGATCCAGGGGGCAAGACAAATAGAATGTACTATTAACGGAATTGGGGAGCGAGCCGGAAATACTTCTTTAGAGGAAGTCGTTATGATCATGCGCCAACACCCGACCCTGAATTTGGATACAACGATCAACAGCAGATTGTTATATGATACGAGCCAAATGGTCTCGAACAAGATGGGAATGGTCGTCCAACCCAATAAGGCTATCGTTGGTGCCAATGCCTTTGCGCACAGTTCAGGTATTCATCAGGACGGGGTTATAAAAAACAGGGAAACCTATGAAATCATAGATCCTGCCGATGTTGGTGTTACCGAATCCTCCATTGTCCTTACCGCCAGGAGCGGGAGGGCCGCTTTAGCATATCGGGCAAAAATAGTGGGTTACGAACTTACCAAAATACAATTGGATCAGGTATATCAGGAATTCCTCAAATTTGCGGATATCAGAAAGGAAATAAAGGATGATGATATTCATGAGATTATTGAAGCGAGTAAAGTAAACCCACAAAGTGTTGGTTGACCATGCATTTGAACATTGCAGTCTTAAGGGGTGATGGAATTGGACCTGAAGTAATTGAACAGTCCTTAAAATGCCTACGCTCGGTAGAAGAAACTTTCGGACATAGCTTTACCTTTAACAAAGCCTTTGTGGGCGCAACGGCACTAAAGGAAAAAGGCAATCCGTTACCTGATGAAACGCTTGAAATATGCAAATCTTCGGATGCCATCCTTTTTGGAGCACTGGGAGCCCCGGAATATGATCAAAATCCCGATGCAAAAATATGGCCGGAACAAGGTTTGCTCAAGCTGCGCAAAGAATTGGAACTTTTTGCCAACATCAGGCCCGTCAAAATCTTCCCTACGCTCCTAAAACAATCCCCATTACCCAAAACTACCGTGCAGAACACGGATTTAGTTATATACCGGGAGCTTTCCGGAGGGATTTATTATGGTGAAAAAAAACGAGATGAAGATCATTCCGCAACGGATATTTGTACCTATACGGAAAAGGAGATAAGTAGGATCGCCCATTTGGCGTTCAAAGCGGCCAAAGGGAGAAGAAAAAAATTGACCTTGGTGGATAAGGCCAACGTTCTGGAAACCTCCCGATTATGGCGTAGTGTTGTGACCACAATTTCCCAAAGTTATCCCGAGGTTTCATTGGACTGCATGTTCGTTGATAATGCAGCCGTTCAAATGATTTTAGACCCCAAACAGTTCGATGTTATACTCACGGACAATATGTTCGGTGATATTCTTTCCGATCAGGGAAGCGTCATAGCGGGTTCCATAGGGCTTTTGCCTTCTGCTTCCATAGGGTCGGAACATGCCATGTTCGAACCTATCCATGGCTCTTACCCCGAAGCAAAAGATAAAAACATAGCCAATCCCGTCGCCTCGATTCTAAGCGTGGCCATGCTTTTGGAACATTTTAAAATGAAGGAAGAATCCAATGCGGTAGTGGCGGCGGTATTAAAATCGTTCTCGAAAAAAATAGTGACCCCGGATATTATGGGGAGTAGCAAATATGGAACGGACTATGTTGGTGATTTTATTGCCGATAATATTATGGAGTTGGACGGCAGTTTTAGTATTAACGATGAGAATATAGGATTGGGTAAATCTACCATAATTTAATCCTTGAACGGCTACCCTACTAAAAAAACAGGGATATCATAAATTTCTTTCTATGCAATATCCAAAATCTAACCGATTACATTCCGGGTTCAAGGGAAATTATCATCACTTCCTGGGCAATAGCATAGTACATACAAGGCAGTAACGATCAAAATTGATGGATTTAAAAATTAAAAAGAAAAGGCACATGTCCATATTGAATGTCTTGGGCCATTGTTTTATCTTTACAGGCTTTAAAATGCACTAATGAACATATCTTACAACTGGTTAAAACAGTTTATCAATATTGATTGGGATCCCCAAAAAACAGCTGAATTATTAACCGATTTGGGTCTCGAAGTAGAAGGGACAACACCATTTCAATCCGTCAAAGGAGGTTTGGACGGTGTGGTCATAGGTCATGTGCTGGAGTGCGAGCAACATCCCAATGCCGACAGGTTAAAACGAACCATGGTGGATATTGGCTTGCCCCAACCCGTTCAGATAGTCTGCGGGGCACCCAATGTGGCCAAGGGGCAAAAAGTAGCGGTCGCGACCATAGGCACTACCTTGTACACCAAAGAAGATGAGACATGGGTCATAAAAAAAGGAAAGATCAGGGGCGAAGAAAGCCACGGTATGATCTGTGCCGAGGACGAATTGGGTCTTGGGGAAAGCCATGAAGGTATTATGGTATTGGAGGATACCCTTAAACCCGGAACCCCGTGTTCAGAAGTTTTTCAAATAGAGAACGATGTTATTTTTGAAATCGGCCTTACCCCCAATAGAGCAGATGCCATGAGCCATTTTGGTGTAGCCCGTGATTTAAAGGCAGGGCTCCAGCAGAAGGAATTGACCAAAGAACTTATTACGCCTTCCACAAGCCACTTTAATGTGGACAACAGGTCTTTAAAGATAGACGTGGATGTACTTAACAATGAACTTGCCCCCAGGTACTGCGGCGTAACATTGAGCAATCTTATTGTACAACCTTCTCCCGATTGGTTAAAAAACCGTTTGACCGCTATTGGGATAACCCCAAAAAATAATGTAGTGGACGCCACTAATTATGTTTTACATGAATTGGGGCAGCCCCTACATGCTTTTGATGCCAATAAAATCAAAGGAGGAAAGATCATTGTAAAAACAATGCCCAAAGGCACCGTATTTACCACCTTGGACGGTGTGGAGCGTAAACTCCATGAGGAAGATCTAATGATATGTGACGCGGAAAAACCCATGTGTATCGCAGGTATTTTTGGTGGATTTCATTCCGGGGTCACAGAAGATACCACTTCCATATTTCTGGAAAGTGCTTATTTTGATCCGGTAGCTATCCGTAAATCGGCAAAAAGGCACGGTCTCAATACGGATGCCTCGTTTCGGTTTGAACGCGGTATAGATATTGAAAACGTTGAATATGCCCTTAAACGTGCGGCCTTATTGATCAAAGAAATTACTGGGGGCGATATTACGTCGGACATAATCGATCTTTATCCCAATAAAAAAGAGGATTTCGAAGTCTTTCTGGCATTTAAAAAAATTCACAGGCTTATTGGTCAGGACATTCCACAGGACACCATAAAATCCATTCTGGCCTCCTTGGAAATCAAAGTAAAAAATGTTACAGAGGCCGGTATGGGACTCGTCGTACCTTCCTATCGTGTTGATGTACAAAGACAAGTGGATGTTATTGAGGAAATTCTAAGGGTATACGGTTATAACAATATATCGTTTGGTGAAAAACTCAATGCTTCCATTGCTCCCACAAGTCCTTTTGAAGATCATAAGGTACAGCAGGTCGTTGGGGATTTATTAGCATCAAAAGGATATTATGAAATATTGACCAACAGCCTTACATCGCCGGATTATGAAAAATTGATCGGCACTGAATCCGACGAAGATAATTTAGTGAATATTATCAATCCATTAAGCGGTGACCTATCCATATTGCGCAAGACATCCTTATTTTCCGCATTGCAGGCCGCAAGCCATAATATCAATAGAAAGCGACAAAACCTAAAGCTATTCGAATTCGGGAAAACGTACGAACGTACAAACGGTAAAAGGACGGAACATAACTATTTGAGCCTTTTGTTAAGTGGTGATGCTACAGGGGCCAGTTGGACGGGCATTACGCAACGCACCAATTTCTTTCAGTTAAAATCCAACGTTCAAACCGTACTTTCAAGGCTCGGAATTCCCCATATAAATAGTCTGCCCAATACTTCCCAGTTATTTTCCGAAGGGTTAAGCTTAACCTATCGTCAAAAAGAACTCGTACAACTGGGCGTGATAAAAAAGACCATTTTAAAACATTTTGATATCAAGCAAGAGGTTTTATATGCCCATTTTAACTGGGACGCTATATTGGAGTTCCTGCCAAAAAACAATATTGCTTTTCAGGAAATTCCTAAATACCCGGAGGTCAAAAGGGATTTTGCACTTCTTTTAAATGAAAAGGTGAGTTTTCAACAGGTGCATGAACTTGCCTTTAAAACGGAACGGAAGTTTCTGATCAATGTAGATCTTTTTGATGTCTATCAAGGAGAAAACTTACCAGAAGGAAAAAAGTCTTATGCTGTAAGTTTTACACTGCAAGACACCAAAAGTACACTTACGGATAAGCAGATAGATAAGGTAATGAACAAACTTCAAAGCAATTATGAACGTGAGTTGAATGCGGAACTGCGATAATTTGCACAGGTGCACGACAGGTGCATATTACAAAAAGAATATAGATATCCTTAAATTTCTACAGGAAAAAATACCGTATCTATCTCATGGATTACGCCGTTGCACTGGTCGGCATCGGCAATTATAATTTTGGCCTTATTTCCATGGCCATCCGTCAATATGATATCAATACCGTTCATAGAGGCCGTTATCTTATTACCTTGAACCGTAGTAAAAGTCGCCTTTCCATTCCCCCTGCACATGGCCCTTAGAATTTTGGATGCGGATAACTTCCCCGCTACGATATGATAGGACATAATCGCCTTTAAGACTTCCTTGTTCTTGGGATCCAGTAATCGCGCTATGGTTATTTCGGGAAGTTTGGCAAAAGCCATATCAGACGGTGCGAATACGGTAAACTCACCATCATAATCAAGAACATCGTCTAAATCCGAGGCCCGTAGCACTGTAAGCAATGTATTGTGCCTTTGTGATTGTTCGGTATTTTTGATAATGGATTTTTCGGGATCCATTAAATAGGTAGATACTTCCTTAAATTTTAAATCGTAAGTGCTTTCCTGAGCGGTACAGATCAGAGTAAAAAAGACCAAGCAAAAAGACACGGGGGATGTCCATTTTTTCATTTCATCATAATATTGGGGCCAAAATTAGTGTAATCGTTGAAAGGTATACTTTCACCGACAATATACAATCTAGACCTTAAAACACCAAAATGAAGCAGGTCGTTCAATACATTTAACAAAAAATTAACAATTGGATTAACTGCTACTATTTCAAAGGATATCACTATTTAATCTTAGCGCACAAGTATTGTTTCGTAGTTATTTGATAATACTTATGGTTGGTTGCTAACTGCCAAATTTTAGATTATTTTCTTCCTTATGCTCAAATATCCTCATCCATAGCCTTATTTTATGGTTTCAAATCAGGCTAGATTTCAATACTTAAACTGGGTAATTTGGATGCAGGCCCGTTTTTACTTTGTATAAAACCCGAAAGGAATTTTTGAGAGGTTCAGGTTATCCACAAATGTAAGGTCGGGAGATGGTGTAATCCTTAGGATACCCCCTTTCCCTTCCGCACCATTTTTCCTGTATCCGATCAAAATGTGATCATTCTTCCCATCAAAGGCAATGGCCGTAGTTGCGGCAATATTGAAGGTTGCGTTCAATTGGTTTTCCGTTAAAAAGTTTTCAAAGAAATATAATATCCCGGTATTGGTAGAAAAATCATATACGGCGGGAATGGTCTCTGTCGTCCCGTCATTCGTCCCCATCTGATAGTACATTTTGCCCGAGCGGTCAAAAAAAATGGATTCGGAGTCCGTAAAACCGGGTTCGGTTCCCGCCTCATATTGCGTATGGACCACTTTCAATGTTTGGCTATTCAATGTGGTATGCAATTCCGGATAGCTAATGATAATATCGGTATTGGAATCAGCGAAAATCTTACCTACGTTATAGCCCAGGTTCATTTCATGGATTGTTTCACCAGTCAGGAGCTCCACGACTACCATACCGTTCTCATCGGTAATCTCCTCATCCAATGTCAAGATGAAAAGACGATTATTTGCCGGAACGATCGCTACAGGTTTCTTGGAAATTTCCAAATCTTCAAATTCCTTGTTTTCCGAGCTTGTGTTAATGGTTCTTACAAAAAACTTCCTTTCCTTGGCAGGTAGTTCAAGAACATAGGATATGAAAAACCGATCATTGGTATGGGTAATGGCCGTGACCGTTATATTGCATGTTTCCAAATTGGGAAAAGCCTCCAATAGCAACTCGGAATCGTTTTGAAAATCGTATAGGAGGAATTCACCGGTACATGCATCTATTTTATGATAAAGGCTTAAGGTATTGGCGGTTCTGTACATAACATCAGGTAGGGCAAAACCCGGAAACATACTTTTGGTTTCGCTAATTTTCAGGTTTTCTCCCTCATTTTCGAGCATTGTCGCGGTTAGACCGGAACTGCTTTTTAGTACGACTGTAAAATCTAATGGAATCGGATTTTGATTATCCGTATGGGAATCGGCCAAATCACTACAGGCCACTATTACTAGGGTCAGCAAAATACCGACCATATGGGCGTAGGTTTTCATGATGTACGTATTTGAGTTAAACGCAACTACACCGGAACAGCATACATCTTGCCCCTCTGCTCCTTTAATGTCTTGTCGGACATATACTCATCAAACGTAGAATAACGGTCAATGTTGCCTTTAGGGGTCAATTCTATGATCCTATTGGCCACTGTTTGTGCAAACTCATGGTCATGTGTGGTAAAAAGTACCGTTCCCTTAAAATTTTTGAGCGAATTGTTAAATGCCGTGATACTTTCCAGGTCCAAGTGATTGGTAGGCTCGTCCAACATAAGTACATTAGCCCGTATCATCATCATCCTGCTCAACATGCATCGTACCTTTTCACCACCGGAAAGTACCGTACATTTTTTCAGGGCCTCCTCCCCACTGAACAACATTTTGCCTAAAAACCCACGGATATAGACCTCTTCCCTTTCTTCCTCCGTTTTTGCCCATTGGCGCAGCCAATCCACCAAATTGATATTTTGTGTAAAAAAATCCGAATTATCGGCCGGTAGATAGGATTGCGTTGTGGTTACGCCCCATTGAAACTCGCCTTTATCCGC
Source organism: Maribacter spongiae (assembly GCF_047345125.1). NCBI lineage: Bacteria > Pseudomonadati > Bacteroidota > Flavobacteriia > Flavobacteriales > Flavobacteriaceae > Maribacter > Maribacter spongiae. The sequence goes on from NZ_JBLFEQ010000009.1 coordinate 82,566, forward strand.
TTTTTTATTTCCGTTTATAATTTCATAAAAAGCGGATGTAGCCCTGGAGTCCCTGGAAATTATGGCAACCTTGTCCCCTTTGGCCAGGTTGATATTGATGTTTTCAAAAAGAAGTTCGTTATCTTCGGTCGATGCCGAAAGCCCATCTATATTTAAGATTTGATCGCCTGCCTCTCTTTCCCTTTCAAAGATAAGTGCCGGATATCTTCTGCTAGAGGGTTTTATATCGTCCACCTTAAGTTTGGAGAGCATTTTCTTTCTGGAAGTGGCCTGTTTGCTCTTGGCCACATTGGCACTAAAACGGGCAATAAACTCCTGCAATTCCTTCGCTTTTTCCTCTGCCTTTTTATTTTGCTGTGCCCTTTGTCTCGCCGCAAGCTGGCTACTCTCGTACCAAAAGGTATAGTTGCCCGAATACAGGTTTATTTTCCCAAAATCTATATCGCCTATATGGGTACAAACGGTATCTAAAAAGTGCCGGTCATGAGATACTACAATAACCGTATTCTCATAATCCGCCAAAAAGTTTTCCAGCCAATTTATGGTCTCATAATCCAAATCGTTGGTAGGTTCGTCCATGATCAGGACATCGGGATTTCCGAACAGGGCCTGGGCCAATAGCACCCTTACCTTTAATTTTGAATCCACCTCGGACATCAATGTATAATGCAGGTCTTCGCTAATACCTAAATTTGAAAGCAGGGCAGCGGCATCACTGTCCGCGTTCCAACCGTTCATTTCCTCGAATTGAACCTGTAGCTCCCCTATCCTATCCGCATTCTCATCGTTATAATCCGCATATAACGCATCTATTTCCTTTTTTATCTTGTAAAGTGGCCTATTTCCCATTACAACGGATTCCAATACCGTAAAATCGTCCGAAGCATTATGGTCCTGTTCCAGTATGGACATCCTTTTTCCCGGCTCAAGGTGAACATGGCCCGAAGTAGGCTCTACCTGACCGGAAAGAATCTTCAGAAAAGTGGATTTACCGGCTCCGTTCGCCCCTATGACCCCATAACAATTGCCCTGGGTAAAGGAAACGTTTACTTCATCAAAAAGGACTCTTTTACCAAACTGAACGGATAAATTGGATACTGAAAGCATTTCAAATTTTTTAAAATCCGTGCAAAAATACTGAAAATAATAGCCTTAAACCAACAAACTTGGGCACCTATCAAATTTAAAATACCTTAGGACGTATTGAACCAATATTTAACTCCGTATTAACAAAATCCGTACAAAGGGTTCGCTATTTTTGGTTTAAAATGTTTCCCGATCGTGTATGGATAAATTTTTACTTCTAGCACTAATTTCACTTTTCCTAAGTTGCAACACCGTTGAAAAAGAAACGGATACGGTTTTTTTTGACGGTGAAATCGTGAATCCTATCGGTGATTACGTTGTACTTTATAAAGGCACGAAAATTATAGATTCCACCCGATTGGACGGAAACAATAGGTTTTCGTTCCAATTGGACAGCATAGAGGACGGACTCTATCATTTTAAACACGACCTCGAATACCAGTATGTATATTTTGAAAAAGGGGATAGTCTTTTGGCACGCCTTAATTATACGGATTTTGATGAGTCTTTGGTGTTCTCCGGAACGAACGAGGACGTGAATAATTTTCTGTTGGAACTTTTCCTGGCCAATGAAAAGGAAGAACGGATGATACATCAAAAGTATTTTGACCTGGAACCCGGGGAATTCTCAAACCAAATAAATACCTTAAAAACTGAAAAGTTAAATGCACTCAATTCCTTAAAGTTGGAATCCAAACTATCGGATGCGGCATATACCCTTGCCAAAGCCAGCATTAATTACGCATATTACGGATATATGGAAGTATATCCGTTTAAGCATAAAAGAAAATTAAGGAAAAATAAATTGCCCGAATTAATGGACGATTTTTATAGCTACAGAAACAATGTGGACTATAATAATAAATCCTTGATTTATTTAAGACCGTATTATGATTTTATGAAAGCCCATTTTGGAAATCTTTCCTACATGACCTGTTCCCGTAAATGCGGTATTAAGGGTAAGATAGTGAATAACCAATTGCACTTTAACAAACACAAGTTAAAGGTTATAGACAGCCTTATAAATGAGAAGGAACTACGGGACAACTTATTCCGGAACGTAGCCTTTAATTACCTTCTAAAAGAACATGATGTGCCGGAAAACCATGAAATTTTTATTGCTGCCTTTCGGAAGGTATCCGAAAATAATATGCACAAAGAGGAGATTGAAAATTTATATCGCGGTATCCAAAACATTCAACCCAGGAAGCCCGTACCGGATATAAAGGTAGTTTCCGTTGATGATCAGAATATTTCTTTATCGGAAATTACCAAAAATAGAAAAGTCATCTTCTATTTCTGGTCCGCTGCCTATAAAAGACATCATGAAAATATTTTTAAACGGATAAAGCAATTGCAAAAAGAAAATTCGGGCTATGAGTTTGTGGGTATCAATATAAAGACAAGGCCCGAAAATTGGAAAGGATTGATCCAAAGTTTTGAGTTGGATCCGGCCAAACAATATCGTGCGGATAATTTTGAAGAACTTTCGGAAAAACTGGTCCTTTACCCCATGAACAAATGCATCATTACGGAAGATGCCAAAATAGTGGATGCCTTTTCAAATATTTATGCTAAACAGCTATAGGCTATTGTAGTATATCAGGCCAAGTATTATAGCTACTCGGCAATGTGCCTTTGCAAAAGGCTTTCAAACCAACTCCCGGGCAATATCCTCTTTAAGATAACGGAGAACCTTTGCAAAAGCGAACCTACCGTATAATGTACCTTTGGGTTCTTTCTCCCTATAATATAATGTACTTTTTTAGCCACCTGAATAGGGTTCCCGCCACTGTCCACATCCTCGTCTATTGCCTTTAATATCCTATCATACGCCAATTTATAGGCAGAATTGTCAAGTACCGGTGCATGGTATCTGCCAGCGGCTATATTCGTGGCAAAATCCCCTGGGGCCAAGGTCGTAAAATGTACCCCGAACCCTTTGGTCTCCAAACGCAGGGTCTCGGTAACAATTTCAAGTGCTCCCTTAGAAGCGGAATAAATCCCCCTAAAAGGCAAGCCCATATAACCTGCAATGGACGTTATATTAATGACCAACCCTTTTTTTTGATCGCGCATCTGGGGCAAAACGGCCTTAATGACATGCAAGGGGCCGTTAAAATTGGTATCGAAGGTTTTTAGTATTTCTTCATTGGGAGTTTCCTCCAGGGGGCCGGTAATTCCAATTCCGGCATTGTTCACAAGAACGTCCAGCCGAGTTTCCTTTTGCAACAGTTCCAAAACTGCGGCCTGCACACTTTCTGGATTGCAAACGTCCATCTCGATCAATGGAAAATGATCAAAATCCGAATATTTTAATTTATTCCGTGTAGTACCATAAACAGCATACCCATTTTTAGCAAGGTACATACCTATAGCCTTGCCGATTCCCGAAGATCCTCCCGTGATAAGAACAACTTTATTTTTCATCGTTTGCAAATTAACAAATAAATAAAGGCGATAGAAACCATAATATCGAGCGGAAAAATAAGTAGTAACACAGTTCCGGAAACCTTATTGTATTTCAGTGTAGCGCATAAAAAAAGGCAAGCTACCTACATCGCACCGCTACAACCATATACCCTTGCTGCGTTCCCACCCTGGGGGATTCTACAGGAGCTGGTCGTGTAGGACTTGCCAGATGCAAATATACAACCTTTTAAAACTTTCCCAATCCTTTTTCACATTCTAAATTAATGGACTAACTTTCCCGATCCAAAGAAATATCTCTTGATCTATTTAAACGATCGATCTAAAAATACGGTAATCCTATGAGTATGATAAAAATACTTGGTCCGGGCTTAATGCTCCTGATGGCCATGGCGTGCGGGAGCGGCAATCAAAAAGCCACTTCCCTGTTCGATATAGTGTTGGAAGGAAATATTGACCAGGTCAACCAAAATAATGTTGTAGGAGTTTCCATTACGAACAAGAAGAACAAGCCCATTGAAAAAGTTGCGTACAGTATAGATGGTCATGCACTTAAAAACGAAAACGACCGGCTTACGTTCGCCGTTTCCAAATTAGGTAACAAAACATTAAAGGCGACCATCACCTATGGGGAACATACCGCAACGATTACCAAAAAGATCAAGGTGCTTTCAACACAGGCCCCGGATATCTATACCTATACCATTTTAAATGAATATCCACACGACACCAATGCCTACACACAGGGGCTGGAATTCCATAACGACACCCTATATGAGGGAACCGGAAAAAAAGGAAGATCCTTTTTAAGAAAGCTCGATTTTAAAACGGGCAAGGTATTTCAACAGATAGATTTGGACGACACCTATTTTGGTGAGGGCATTACCATTTTGAACAACAAGATCTATCAACTTACCTGGAGAAGCGGTATAGGCTTTATTTACGATTTGGGGAACATGGCCAAGTTGGACAATTTTCAATATGGGAAAAGTAAGGAAGGTTGGGGGTTGACCAATGACGGCAAGAAACTGTACAAAAGCGATGGAACGGAAAAGATATGGCTGTTGAACCCCAAAACGCTAACGGAAGAAAGTTATATAGAAACGGTAACCAATAAATCAATCTTCAATCAGGCCAACGAGCTGGAATATGTAGCGGGAAAATTATACGCCAATGTGTACCAAAAGCCCAGTGTTATGATCATAGATGCCAAAAGCGGTGCCATTGAGGGAGTAGTGAATTTTGGAGGGCTGAGCGATAAAGTGACCAAGACCGAAAAATGGGCGAAGACCGATAATGTTCTGAACGGTATTGCCTATCACCCTAAAAGAAAAACATTTTTCGTGACCGGAAAGGACTGGGACAAACTTTTTGAGGTAGAAATCCATAAAAAATAACAATGTCCTTTTATCAAAAAGAGATTACGGTAACACAAGAGGACCTGGATGATCTGGACCATGTGAACAATGTAAGGTATGTGCAATGGATCCAGGACATATCAAAGGAACATTGGCGGCATAAAGCCCCAAAAAGTATTCAGGATCAAGTGGTCTGGGTGGTAATGACCCATTATATAGAATATAAATCGGCCGCCGTTTTAAATGACCCCATACTAATAAAAACCTATATAAAAAGTGCAAAAGGCGCCAGATCCGTAAGGATCGTAGAAATGTGGCACGGTATAACAAATACCTTAATTGTGCGTTCAAGTACAGAATGGTGCCTGTTAAATAAGGATACACATAAACCCATGCGTATTTCGGAGGATATACAGAAAATATTCACCTAATTCTTGCCCGTACAATAAAAAATATGGCTTTGAGAGTTCCAATTTTTTTATTTCTTATACTTTCCGTGCTTTGGGCGGGCTCCTGTAGAAAAGACTTTGAATATGCACCAAGTGCCGGAAATCTTTTCTTCTCAAAGGACACGGTTTACCTGGATACCATTTTCAGTTCCATCGGCAGCAGTACCTATTCCCTAAAAGTATATAATAGATCGCAGGAGGACATCCTTATCCCCTCCGTACAATTGCGAAACGGTGTGGCCAGCGGGTACCGATTAAATGTGGATGGTGCCGCCGGGAAATCCTTTCAAAATATACCCGTTTATGCAGAGGATAGCCTTTTTATCTTTATAGAGACGACCGTTGATCTGGATCCGACCAATAATGAGGTTTCCATTCTATATACGGATGCCATATTGTTCGATTCGGGAGAAAATCGACAAGAAGTGGAGTTGGTGACCCTGGTACGGGATGCCATTTTTATGTACCCTTCCACAAATCCTGACGGTGCCAGGGAAACCGTGGTCTTGACAACGGACGAAGATGGAAACGAAATAGAGGTACAAGGATTCGGATTTGCGGATGACCAGCTTCGTTTTTCCAATGAAAAACCGTATGTCATCTATGGTTATGGCGTGGTACCAGAAGGTAAGGAACTGATTATAGATGCCGGGGCCAGGGTACATTTTCATAAAGATTCCGGAATTCTGGTCAAAAATGGGGCAACCTTGTCCGTGAACGGGGCATTGAGCGAAGACCCGAAACTTTTGGAACGGGAAGTCATCTTTGAGGGAGACCGTTTGGAACCGGCCTTCTCCGATCTTCCAGGGCAATGGAGTTCCATATACATACAGGGAGGCAGTACCGGGAACACCATAAATTACCTGACCATTAAAAATGCAAGCATGGGACTTTATGTAGAAGGCGATAACACCCTTACGGTCCCTACATTGACCATAACGAACAGTCAGGTTCACAATAGCCTACATTACAATATCTGGGGGCGGAATGCCTTTATAACGGCAAAGAATATTGTACTCGGATCTGCCGGAAGTGCTTCGCTATACTGCAATTGGGGAGGAAACTATTCCTTTGTCCATACTACGATCGCCAATTATTGGAACAAGGGTTTTAGGAACGTGCCAGCTTTGGTGATCGATAATTTTAAGGAGACCGCCGGGGCCACCGAAAATTCCTTTGACCTTATTAAAGCGGATTTTAAGAACTGTATAATCGATGGCAATAATGCATTGGAACTCCTGTTACGGGCAAATGAGGAAAATGCGTTCCATTTTAATTTTTCCAATTGCATGATCAAGTTCAACGATACCCAAGACAGGTTTTCCGAAGATTCCCTGTATGATTTTGAAACGAATGCAGCATATAGCGATATTATACGCAATGGCGAAGCGGATTTTTTTGATCCCGATCAAAATGATTTTGGCATTTCGTTGGAATCCGCAGCGGTCCATGCCGGAGATCCGGAAATTGCGGCAGAGGCCCCGTTGGATATTCTGGGAAAGGATCGGAGCGAAACACCGGACCTAGGAGCCTTTCAGGCCCGGGCAAAGGACCAAAACGGCATGGATTAAAATCCGGCCAACCGTAAAGAATCCCAAAACCACAAATTATCGACATCGTTTGGTCGCGTATCACAATGACCTATCCGATCAATGATCCGATAATTTAGAAAATCAAAAAGGCATTAAGATCAATGGCAACTCCATCAAAATGATAAGGATTTGATCTTTAATTGAATAACTGCTATGCTATTTTGAAGGAAAAAACCTTCAAAACTATTGATTTTGAGCATTTTATAATAACATCCTCTTTTTTTATAAGGTTTTCCTAAGTCCCGTTTTCCCTTGCTCTTAGTAACTTGCCACTAGAACACTAGAATTTTGGAATACTCCTATACCATCATAGATTCAGATGCCGTTTCCAATCTGCAATTACGTTCCTTTATGGAAGAGTATGAGGACTTTAAATGCCTAGGTCTCACAAAAAAACCTTCCGATGGTCTCAACAGTATCCTAAAACTTTGTCCGAACATTGTTTTTGTAAACCTTAACGAACAGGCACCTTCCCTATTTCATATGGTGGTTGAGCTGCATCAATATCTAGACAATATCCCGCTGATCATAGGTGTTTCAAAGACCAGGGAATATGCCTATGATGCCATTAAAAATAATTTTTTCGATTATTGGTTACAACCCTACAATGAATTCGATATTCGAAAATCCTTATTAAAAATAAGGAAAATGGAACCTAAAGATTTGATTCCCAGTACCATTTGCCTAAAATCCTATAAAGATTTCCATTATATAGATACCCGGGACATACTCTACCTCCAGGCCGATAATAACTCCACGGAATTTTACCTAAAGGACGGTTCGATCACCAATGCCTACAAAACATTAAAAACATTCGAAAACCAATTGCCGTACAATTTTGTACGTATCCATCAAAGTTACATTGTAAATACGGATTACATTTCCAGGATCAATTTCGGGAAATCTATTTGCGCCCTCAAAATGATGAACAAGCAACTTCCCTTCTCAAAATCCTACCGCGAAAATATGGACTGCCTTAAAAAGGCACTGTCCAGGAACAGCGTATCCGCCCTAAATTAAAGAATCCTCTCAAAAACGGACCGTTTACTCACAGAAGCCTGCCTTTTACTAAGGTTGCCTGTAATTCCTTTATGCCCCCTAAGAACCTTATTACCTTGGTAGTATAATAATGTTCTAACTAAAAATTCAAATAAAATGAAAAAAGTAGCAAGTATTTTCGCAGTAGCACTAATGGCATTGGGTTTAACAACGTATGTAATTGAAAATACCGCCCATGAATTTGATGATTTAAATGAATTGAGTAATATGATAGCCTGTGGCGATTGCGATTCCAAAGTTGATGAAAGAGAAGATCCCTGGGGTTGATCCATACAAAATATATAGTTTCTAAAAGGCCCTGAACTGTTGTTCAGGGCTTTTTTTATATCTTGTGGTACATAATGACCTTCCAATTCCCCATGTTTAAAAATTTCATGCCCTTAATAGCGGTTTTATACCTGGTTTTGGGTACCCCAAAAGTTTATGCTATCCAGGGCAATACAGCACAGGTAAAAACGGATAGTGTCCTCTTTTTTATAAGAAAGAGCAAGAGCAAGTCCATTACCAAAACCAAAGAACTACAGTTCTTGCGCAGGGCCTACGGTAAGCTCCATGGTATCGATAACGACTCATTGCGCACAAGATACCTTTCCATACTCTCCTACGCGCTGTTGAGCATGGAAGATTCCGTTTTGTTCCGCAGGGTAAACAAGGCGGCCATAGCGAATTCCCTAAAATTGGGGGATTCCCTTAAAACTGCCGAAGCCTATTGGGACCTGGGTTCTTTTTTTAGTAGAAAAATGATAAAGGACAGTGCCTATTATAGTTTTTCGGAATCCCAAAAAATATATGAAGATCAGGACAATATGTACTATTCCGGGAGAATGCTGTACAATATGGCCAAGCAGCAAGCCGATGTTAAGGACTATATTGGTAGTGAAACCACCACCATCTCCGCGATCGAACGGTTAAAGCCCTTAAAAAAATACAGACAACTGTACAATTGCTATAATAACTTAGGTATTAGTTCCAACGCTTTGGGAGAGCACGAGCTGGCACTCCAATATTATGAGGAAGCTCTTTTTTATCTGAGCAAAATGGACAACCCCAAACTGTTACTGGCGGGCAACATCAATAATGTGGGCATTGTGTACAGGGATAAAAAAGATTATACCCGGGCGATCCAAAAGTTTAAGGAGGTATTAAAACGGGACAGTCTTAAACAAAAAGACCCCATTTTATATGCAAAGGCATTAAATAGTTTGGCTTTGTGTAAGGTAAAATTAATGGACACCATAGGTACCTATGCCCTTATCATAAGGTCTATCCAGATGAAAGACAGTTTAAACGATGCCAGAAGTTTAGCATCGTCCTACGCAAACCTGGCCGAATACCAATTGTTAAGAAAAGACACTGTTGCAAGTATAGTTGCTTCCAAAAATGCTATAGCCCTTGCCCGGGAAAGCAGTAACAATGAGCAAATGCTAGAAACCTTAGCTTTTTTATCAAAAATAGACGATACCCATGCTTCCTCATATGCCCAAAGATATATCCGATTAAACGATAGCCTGCAAAAAGAGGAACGACAGGCCAGGAACAAATTTGCCCGTATCCGGTTTGAAACGGACGAGTTTATAGCCGAAAATGTGCAATTGGAGCAACAAAGGGTTCTATTATCCAGACAAAAACAAATGTGGACGATCATTGCCCTGGTTTTTTTGCTTTTGGGTATTTCCCTTTATATAATCATTAGCCAACGGTCCAAAAATCAAAAATTGGTTTATCAGCAGCAGCAACAGGCCAACAATCAGGAGATATTCAATTTAATGTTGTCCCAAAAACAAAAAGTGGACGAGGTAAAACGTTCGGAACAAAAGAGAATTTCTGAAGAATTGCATGACGGGGTCCTGGGCAAGATGTTGGGCGCACGTATGGTGTTGACCGGGTTGAACAAAAGATCGGACGAAGATTCCGTAAAAGAACGTTTGGAGGCCATAGCGGCCTTAAAAAATGTAGAGGGAGAAGTGCGTTCCATTTCACATGAACTAAGCCATAATGCATATCAAAAAATCAATAACTTTATACATTCCATTGAATCCTTATTGAACACTACGGAAGCCAATAATCGGATAAATGCCATATTTACGTATGATGATGAGGAAGATTGGGACAGTTTAAAAGGTGATATTAAGATAAATGTGTACCGAATGATCCAAGAAAGTATACAAAATGCGATAAAACATTCGGAATGTGAGAATTTCTTTATTAACTTTGAAAGGAACGATGATATTTTTCTGGTAACCATGAACGATGACGGTAAAGGGTTTAAATCGAACAAGGGAAAGAAAGGAATAGGTATGCGGAACATAAGTTCCAGGGTTTCAAAACTTAACGGGACTTGGTCGGTGGTCAGTACTCCGGGCAAAGGCACAAAAATAACATTGGGGATACCTATACAACTGGATACTGTTTCCGGGGATATGGACGCAAAAGAAGAATTACAGAACGTTTAAATGCAAGAACCCATAGTAGGCTTTGAATTTAAAATGTAATGAAACGATAATCGGTTGTTCCGTATTAATTCAACCCAAAAAGCCTTATCATTTGGATAGCCGGGAGAATATACGGAAGCTAAAGTAACCGTAATGAACCCCGATGGTTATCGGGAGCAGGGTTTTAATTTTTGAACAGATAATAAGAGAACGGATGAAAACGGTAAGGATATTGGCGGTAGATGACCATGAAATGACCACACTAGGGTATAAATACATACTTGAAGGCGCTGAATTCGAAAATTTTAATGTCAGGGTCGAAATAGCCAAGAATTTTGATATTGCAAAGGAGAAAATTGAATTTTCTTCCAAATCATTGCCCTATTCCATTATTCTTTTGGATATTCAATTATTCCCGGCCCATGCCAAAGATCCCAGAAGCGGTGTAGATCTGGCAATCTTGGCCCGTAAGATAGTGCCGGGTACCAAAATCGTATTCATGTCCTCTTATAGTGATAATTACAGGATCAACAATATTTTCAAAAAAGTAAATCCAGAGGGGTACATGGTCAAATCCGAGATCGATGAACTTTCATTAAAGGCCATGGTAGAAACGGTCATGGAAAAACCGCCCTATTATACGGCAGATGCCCTGGTAGCCATTAGACGCAGGATGGCCAGTGATGTTAGTATTGACGAACAGGACGAAAAAATACTGTATTATCTCTCAAAAGGGACAAAAACAAGGGATATAGGCCCATTGGTATCGGTTGCCCATACTACCGTGGAAACCAGAAAAAGACATCTTAAATCTATTTTTGGTATAAAAAACGGCAATGATATAGCTTTAATAGAAGAAGCCAAGAGAAGAGGATTCTTATAAGGGCAAATAAAAAATTTCCTGAAACCGACTACGGTCCAATGTAGGCCATAAGGGTGTTGTGCTCCGGAGTTATCGGGATTTATTTTGGCCTCGGGTCCCAAACCGAACTTTTATCTACCTCACCTTGAACTGCCTGTCCAAAAAGACGGCCCAAACCGTTCTAAAAAAGGGATAAACAAGAAACCTTTGCACAAAAATCGAATAATTCCCAGATTAAGCCTAATTTTATCAAATTACAACTACCTGTAAAACAGGAGGTTATATTTTTAATATGCAGAATATAAGAATATCCTCGGAAATTCTAAGGTTTTCCTAAGTCTTAAAATTATCGTTTAGTCCTACCTTTAAGTATGGAATGTAAAAATTTCCCATACGTATGAACACCAATCGTAGTAATTTCAGACAACGCCCTTCATTAAGAGTAAAGGAGAATTCAAATGTTGTAGATTTAGATGTTTTTCTAAGGTATCTTGAGCAGTATTATATTTCCGAGGTTACCGTTAGCAATTGTGTAAATAAGCAAGGAACCATAAGTTTCGCCCTGGATATGAAATGTCCTATCGGTCTTTTGGGAGTGCTCGGCCATTTCAACAAAGAAAGATGGGGGTACAATGGCACCAGGTCATCTCCTTTAAAATCCGCTTTTGACAGTTTACAGGAAAAGAACGGGCCAATTCTTGATATTGAGGAACTTACCCTCTCTTTAAATGACACCAATATCATCATCAAAAGGTTATATAATAGAAGTATTGTGGAACAGATAGACGCTATTTTAAACGAGATAGGAAACCACTATGTCTTTCTCACCAAAGGGCTTACGGAAAAACCCTATGAGATTTTCTTACCGGTATATGAAGATTATCCAATTGAAGATGATATAGTACATGCAAAGAACCCCTGCATCTATAATTCTCCCGACAGTTACTTTCAATATTGGGGAATATATTTGGAATCGCAGGAAGATGCTCTTATTTATGACGTTCAAAAAAACGTTTACTTATCCGGGAATTTAGATTTATGTATGTTGTACGATTATTAGACCCTTAACATCAGGTCGTTAAAAATAGGCCGTTGTCCCATCATTTCGTTCACCTGCCGTTTTACGTCCGCTATCATATCATCGTCCTCTGGTCCGTTAATAACCTTATCTATAAGGGATACAATGGTTTTCATATCCGCTTCAACAAGGCCCCTTGTAGTGATCGCCGCCGTACCAAACCGGATTCCCGAAGTAACAAAGGGTGATTTGTCATCAAAAGGCACCATATTTTTATTGGCCGTAATATCTGCCTTTACCAACGCTTTTTCTGCATCTTTTCCAGAAATACCCTTGTTCCTTAGATCGATCAACATCATGTGATTGTCCGTTCCTCCGGAAATAATATGATAATCCAACGCTACAAAGGCGTTGGCCATGGCATCGGCATTTTTCTTCACCTGTAGCATATAATGCGAAAACTCTTCTGTAAGCGCTTCCCCAAAAGCGACGGCCTTTGCCGCAATAATATGTTCCAAAGGACCTCCCTGGTTTCCGGGAAAAACGGCCAGATCCAACAAAGCGGACATCTTTCTTAAATTCCCGTTCTTAAGTCGTATCCCGAACGGGTTTTCAAAGTCCTTGCCCATTAAGATCAATCCGCCCCTGGGTCCCCTTAATGTTTTGTGGGTAGTGGTGGTAACTATATGACAATGGGGAACGGGGTCGCTCAGCAACCCTTTGGCGATCAAACCGGCCGGATGCGAAATATCGGCCACCAACAGGGCATCTACGCTATCGGCAATCTCACGAAAACGTTTAAAATCCATATCCCTTGAATAAGCGGATGCACCTGCTATAATCAATTTTGGGCGTTCCTTGGTCGCTATTTCCTGAATCTTGTCATAATTTAACCTTCCCGTAGCCTCATCGACACCATAGAACACGGGATTGTACAATCTTCCCGAAAAATTGACCGGTGATCCATGGGTAAGATGCCCCCCGTGGGACAGGTCAAAGCCCAGGATGGTGTCTCCCGGTTTAAGACAGGCATGATAGACCGAGGCATTGGCCTGCGACCCGGAATGTGGCTGAACATTGGCATATTCGGCACCAAATAATTCCTTGGCCCGATCTATGGCCAGCTGTTCTACCTGATCCACAACTTCACAACCACCATAATAACGTTTGCCAGGGTATCCTTCGGCATATTTATTGGTCAAAACGGAGCCTGCGGCCTCCATTACCTGTGGACTGGTAAAGTTCTCCGAGGCAATTAATTCAATACCGTTGATCTGACGTTGTCTTTCTTCTTCAATTAGTTCAAAAATCCGCTGGTCCCTTTGCATTAGTTTATGATGATTTCGTGAACTGCAAAAATACGATATAGCTCTTGGATATCGATTAAAAATTGGCGGTATCCTTAAATTATTTATCAAACAAAAGTTAACGATCTTAAACCCGTTCACCCGCAATGCCATAAAATAAACGAATTGGTAAACCACCATTTTAGAAGGTACTTACACTATTTTAAGACCTTGGACGTTATAGAAAAACAAAATGTGGCACGGCTATTGAAAAAGTCCTAGAAACCATAAAACCATTGAGCCATGAAAAAAATTTCACTTTTAAGCCTACTCGCTATCATCTGCTCATGTAGCGGGGTAAAGAAGACACAGGAAGCATTGAATTCCGGTAATTACGGTGCCGCCATTCAAAAATCCATCAATACGATTGCCGAAAATAAGGGCAAGAAAAGCAATCAGCCCTATATTCTATTGTTGGAAGAAGCCTTTAGGAAAAATACGGAGCGCGAGTTGCAGCACATCAAATTTTTAAAAAAAGAAGGGAATCCTGCCAATTATGAGGAAATATATGAGACCTATGGGCGGTTAAAGTCCGTTCAAAACCAGATAAGGCCCTTATTACCGCTTACTATTTATGAAGAAAACAGGCAGGCACAATTTAGTTTTAAAAATTATGACGAAGCACTGATCGGTGCAAAAATCAAGCTCTCGGACCATCTGTACAACAATGCCCTGGCACAAATCGAAAGAGCGAATTACAAATCTGATTATCGCAAGGCCTATAACGACCTGAAATATCTGGAAGAAATAAACCCGAATTATAAGGATGCGGTTCAAAAAATGGAAGAAGCCTACCAAAAAGGACTTGACTTTGTAATCATTGAAATGACGAACAATACGGATAAGATCGTTCCCGCAAGATTGGAAGAAGAGCTGCTAAACATGAATACCTACGGATTGAACAACTTGTGGACAGAATACCATACGAACAAAATAAAAGAGCTACGCTATGATTATTTGATGGAAGTTTCTTTTGAGGATATCAATATTTCACCCGAGCAAATCCAAGAAAAGCAGATCAGTAAGGAAAAACAGATCAAGGACGGTTACAAATATGTAAAGGACCGGGAAGGGAACATGATAAAGGACAGTCTGGGAAATAAGATAAAGGTGGATCGGTTCAAGACCGTGAGATGTGATTTTTATCAATTTACCCAGTTTAAAAGCGCACAGGTAAGTGGTATGGTAAACTTTACCGATTTAAAAAAGAAACAGCAAATTAATCAGTACCCATTGGCCAGCGAGTTTATATTTGAACACCGCTATGCCAATTATGACGGGGACAAAAGAGCATTGGACAATGACCTGCTTTCCTTATTGCAACTTGCAAGGGTCCCGTTTCCCAGTAATGAACAAATGGTCTACGATGCCGGTGAAGATCTTAAGAACAACCTGAAGAATATCTTGAGAAGACAACGTTTCAATTAGCGTTCGTCCAAACAAGTTCATAGTAAAAGCCCCATTAGTATGGGGCTTTTACTTTATATATACTTTTCCAATTCCATTTCTGAAATACCCCCATGCGAATCATGGGCGACCACTACCCCGTTCTTAATGATCAGTAATTGCGGGGATTGGTGCATTACCTGGAATTTAGAAGCTATTGCGTTGGATATTTCCCGGTATGCATGAAGATCTAAAAAATAAAGGTCCATGAGCCCCTCCTGCAAATCGTAACCGGATGTAAACATGTTCAGGACCATTCGGCTGATACCACAGGTCGTTGAATGTTTAAATATCAATTGGGGCCTTTCTTTGGACTTGTCCGTTATTTCATCCAATTGTTCCCGAGCGGTTAAACCGATCCAGGGAATTTTAGACTCCGTTTTATGCTCTTTTTTGTTCTTGTCCCCAAAAATACCATCAAATAATCCCATACAATTTTTTGTAGTTGGTCAACTTCCCTATTAAAACTTACAAAACTGACGTATTGTCCCTAAAAACAGCAGGTTTTCCGCCATTTTGTCGTTTGTATCCACTTGGTAGGGTTGTTGTGATTCTTGGGTAAAAATAGTTGCAAAAATTAAATATATAAGAAATGAACTTCAATAATTTTACCATAAAATCACAGGAAGCCGTTCAACAGGCTCAGGTCATGGCCCAATCCATGGGCCACCAGCAAATAGAGAACGAACATTTGTTCAAGGCCATAACCATCGTGGAAGAAAACGTGGTTCCTTTTATCTTAAAAAAATTAGGGCTTAACGCCGATTTAATTGTACAGATTCTGGATAAGGAAATGAATTCTTTTCCAAAAGTAGAAGGTGCGGATATCATGCTTTCAAGAGAAGCGGGCAAAACACTTACAGAAGCCAGTGTCTTGACAAAAAAAATGGGCGATGAATATGTTTCCATTGAACATCTGTTCCTTTCTATTTTCAAATCCAAAAGCAAGATTGCGCAGGTTTTAAAGGATCAGGGAGTTTCCGAAAAAGATTTGAAATCCGCAATCGAAGAGCTTAGAAAGGGAAGTAAGGTAACCTCCCAAAGTGCGGAAGAAACCTATAATTCCTTGGACAAATATGCCAAAAACCTAAACGAACTGGCGGATAACGGAAAATTGGATCCGGTAATCGGAAGAGACGAGGAAATAAGACGGATATTACAGATCTTATCCAGAAGGACCAAAAACAATCCCATGCTCGTGGGGGAACCCGGGGTGGGTAAAACAGCTATTGCGGAAGGGTTGGCACATCGTATCGTTCAAGGGGACATTCCGGAAAATCTAAAGGATAAGACCATTTATTCCCTGGATATGGGGGCACTTATAGCCGGAGCCAAATATAAGGGAGAATTTGAAGAACGGTTAAAATCGGTCATTAAAGAAGTAACCGGTTCAGATGGCGATATTGTTCTTTTCATCGATGAGATACACACCCTGGTCGGGGCCGGTGGCGGTCAAGGGGCCATGGATGCGGCGAACATCTTAAAACCCGCTTTGGCGCGCGGTGAACTCAGGGCCATTGGTGCCACTACCCTTGATGAATATCAAAAATACTTTGAAAAGGACAAAGCCCTGGAAAGGCGTTTTCAGAAAGTGGTCGTAGATCAACCGGATACGGAAAGTGCCATTTCTATCTTGAGGGGAATCAAGGAAAAATATGAAACACATCATAAAGTCCGTATTAAGGACGAGGCCGTAATTGCGGCCGTGGAATTATCACAACGCTATATAACCAATAGGTTTCTACCGGACAAAGCCATTGATTTAATGGACGAAGCCGCCGCTAAACTTAGAATGGAAATCAATTCCAAACCCGAGGAACTGGATGTTCTGGATCGTAAGATCATGCAGTTGGAAATAGAGATCGAGGCCATAAAACGGGAGAATGACAAGGCAAAGCTTCAGGTCCTGAACATGGATCTGGCCAATATCAAAGAGGAACGCAATGAGATTTATGCGCAATGGGAACGTGAGAAATCCGTAGTGGACCACATTCAAAAAACGAAAACAGATATTGAAAATTATAAGATCGAGGCCGAACGTGCTGAACGAAACGGGGATTATGGAAAAGTAGCGGAACTACGGTACGGCAAAATAAAAGATGCCCAGGAAAAACTGATCGAATTACAGGAAAAACTCCAGGAACAACAGCACAACGAAACATTGATCAAAGAGGAAGTGACCAATGATGATATTGCCGAAGTGGTCGCCAAATGGACAGGGATACCCGTTACCAAAATGCTACAGAGCGAACGTGAAAAATTATTACAGTTGGAAACGGTATTGCACAAAAGAGTGATAGGCCAAGAAGAAGCCATACAGGCGGTCTCCGATGCCATTCGGAGAAGCAGGGCCGGTTTGCAGGACATAAAAAAACCCATTGGTTCCTTTCTATTTCTGGGAACCACGGGAGTGGGAAAGACAGAATTGGCCAAAACCCTGGCCGCATACCTATTTGATGATGAAAATGCCATGACCAGAATCGATATGAGCGAATATCAGGAACGCCATTCCGTAAGCAGGCTGGTAGGGGCACCTCCCGGATACGTAGGTTATGATGAAGGAGGGCAATTGACAGAGGCTGTGAGAAGGCGACCTTATTCGGTCGTGCTTTTGGACGAGATCGAGAAAGCACATCCAGACACGTTCAATATTCTTTTACAAGTATTGGACGAAGGCCGGCTGACGGACAATAAAGGGCGGGTCGCTGATTTTAAGAATACCATCATCATTATGACCAGTAATATGGGCAGCCAGATCATTCAGGAGCAATTTGAAAACACAAATGACCCCTTCAGTGCAATGGAAACGGCCAAAATTGAGGTGTTGGGATTGTTAAGGAAAATGATCCGACCGGAATTCTTGAATAGGATTGATGACATTGTAATGTTCACCCCACTGGAGAAAAAGGATATCAGGGAAATCGTGAAATTACAACTGGAAGCCCTAAAAAGGAGGTTGGGCAAACGGCAAATTACCCTGGATGCGACAGAAGAAGCCATTTCCTATCTGGCAGACAGAGGTTACGATCCACAATTTGGTGCCAGGCCCGTAAAGCGTACCATTCAAAAAGAGGTACTGAATGCCATGTCCAAAGCCCTTTTAAGTGGTGAAATCAAGGCAGATAGCATTGTACTGCTAGATGCATTTGATGACAATTTGGTGTTCCGAAACCAAAATGATCTAGTGGTTTAAATGAGTGCGGTCCTAAAAAAGCGTGCTTCGTAATCTATGAAGCACGCTTTTTTTAGTAACAGTATATACCATACAGTATAGATTTTTTATATTCGCATAAAACCGCCATGCATGTCTACCAAAGCTGAAAGAACTACTGCCTATATTATTGAAACCGTTGCCCCCGTATTTAACAAACACGGCTATATAGGTACTAGCATGAGTGATTTGACCGATGCAACGGGGCTTACCAAAGGTGCATTATACGGGAATTTTGAAAACAAGGAAGCCCTGGCACTGTCCGCTTTTGAACACAACAGCAGGCATTTGCTACACGCTATTGACGAAACCTTGCATACCGGAGGAACCGCCCTTGATAAAATCTTTGATCTTTTGGCATTTTACAAAGGGTACGATACGTTTACCCAAAGTATGGGAGGGTGCCCCATTTTAAATGTGGGCGTAGATGCGCAGCATAATAATGTTTTATTGGCCGCTGCGGTAAAAGAGACCATTAAAGAGATCGAAGGTAAGATCGCGTTGGTCCTTGAAACTGGCGTGAGTACTGGGGAACTCAAAATTGCGGTGACCCCCCTTCAGTTTTCAAAACAACTTTTTACCATGATCCAGGGTGCCATAACCATGGCGACCATTACCATGGATCGCAAATATTTATTGAATACCATTGTCTATTTGGAAATGCTCGTTAAAAGGGAACTTAAAAACTGATCGTAAGTATTTTTAATAATGGATAGACCTTTGGGAAAAGTCCAAGGTAGTATTGTTTAATAGGTCTGTGTCCGCTGTTATTCTGCGATTGGACTTACTACATTTGACCGGACAGTTAGAAAAGAGCATGTTTGTTGTTCAGATTAAATCAGAAACATGTCAAAACCAAAAAGAGAGTATACTGCGGAATTCAAACAAAAAGCAGTTGAACCGAGTTGTGTAAGGGGCAATGCCGCCGAAGTCTGTAGGGAACCGGGGCTGAACCCTTCGGTGCTTGGCCGATGGCGCCGGGAGGCCAAGAAGTATGGTCCGAACAGTTTCCCTAGCAAGGGGAACCCAAAGCTGACCGATGGGCAACGGGAAATAGCCGAGTTGAAGAAAAGGTCAAGGGATATGGAGATTGAACGGGACATCTTAAAAAAGGCGATCAGCATCTTCTCCTAGGGCGACAGGAAAAATATAGGTTCATAAAACACCACAGGTTTAAATTTCCTGTTGGGAAGATGTGCAAAATATTCAAGGTGACAACGGACAGCAGGCACGATTATCCATTGGTCCCCAATATATTGGACAGGGGCTTTACGGTATCGGCGCAGAACCGGGTCCGGGTGTCGGACATCACCTATATCGAGACCGGTGAGGGCTCTGGATGTACCCGACGGTCATCGTGGACCTGTTCCACCGCAAGGTGGTCGGGTGGTCAATGGGCAGGACCTTGGAAACGGCGGATACCATAATCCCTGCTTGGAAAATGGCAATAAGGTCGAACAATATCACAAAGGAATTGATATTCCATTCCGACAGGGGTTCACAATATGCCGGTCATGATTTTGCCAATATCCTTAAAGACCATAACGGCTCGGTGGTACGGTCCATGGGCAGGAAAGGAAATTGCCGGGACAATGCAGTGGCGGAATCTTTTTTCAAGAGTTTAAAGGTCGAATGGGTGTACCATCAAGATTATAGGCTAAGGTCCGAGGCGGAACTGTCCATATTCCAATGGATAGAGACATGGTACAATAGAAAGAGGATACACTCTACTTTGGACTATAGAACAATAGAGGAATTTGAAACGGAAATGTATAACCAAAAAACAGCGGTATAGCTCTTAACCAATAGTCCAATTTTTTGTTGCAAGTCCAAAAGTCTGCTGGTAAGATATTGGGACAATAGGAAACGTTGCACTAAACTAAAAAAAAATATAAATACCTAAAAAACAGTAAAATAAAAATGCCACTATTTTTTAGTTACATCCAGTTTTTGTATCTTTGAATATGAGCAAAATAGAAAAATTGCTTTTAAAGTTCCGTTGTAATCCAAAGGATTTGACTTGGAACGAATTGGTGAAAATTTTGAATCATTATGGATTTGTTGAAATATCAAAAAAAGGGAAAACAGGAGGCTCTAGGGTAAAGTTTTGTAATGACAACAAAGACATTATCAATTTGCACAAGCCCCATCCGAGCAATATAGTAAAGCAATATGTAATAAAACAGATTATAGAAAAATTGAAGTTATGGCGGATTATTTAAAACACAAGGATTATTTAGGGTCGGTGGATTTCAGCTCAGAGGACGGCGTTCTGTACGGAAAAGTTATCGGGGTCAACGATTTAGTTACATATGAAGGCACATCTGTTGAAGAATTGAATAAGGCCTTTATTGATTCGGTTGAAGATTATCTGGCCACATGTAAAGAAATAGATAAGGAACCCAATAAATTCTTTAAAGGGGTCTTTAACGTTCGTACCTCAAATGAAATTCATAGAGAATTGTCAATGATTGCGGAAAAAAAGAAGATGAAGTTAAACGAATTGGTCAATAAGGCTTTTGATTTCTTGGTCAAGAATGAGGATAAAGTATTGAATTAATGTCTAAATAAACGATGATAATGAAATTTCTTGTTTGTATGGTACTTGTTTTAGGGCAAACAACTTTTGGCCAAAAATCAAATGTTGTTTACGGTGATGACTTCAGCTTTGAATTGATAAAGGCAAAAAAAGAACCAAAAATAACAACTAATTCCACGAACTACAGTGTATATGCTAACAGCAACCAAAAAAAAGTAAGGCTGGTTTTCAAAGTAAATTCGAACTCCCGGAAAAGAGTACGGCTTGACCCAAATAAATTTTATTTGCTTGATGAAAAACGTAGAGAAAGGCTTAGACCTATTGATATAAGGCTTTTGAATTTATCCGAGTACCAAGGATTTCCCCGTCTTCTCCATGAGTCCTTAATAGATAAAGATTACCAAATTTACCTACTTAAATACAAACCGGAAATAAGAGATACCTTCAAGGATTATAGCATATCAGGATACAAGGATTGTGAAGCAAAAATTTCCATTGCTCCAAATTCCACTATATTCAAAAAGCAAAAACCGAAAACTATCACATATTACTATGGATACAAAAAATTAAGTTCTAGAAGAGTAGGTTTGTCTTTTAATGTTGAAAAAGATTTTAAAAAAGGAAAAGTCTACTTTGGTGAACAGTTGTTATCCGAAATCCATATTGAATGAATTCTTAAATATGACCATTTCCATTAGAATCATTCTAAGTTCAAAAAAAGGATGGAAAAATTTGTTTTTGATGCTATTATGATGGATGAGTTTCTTGTTTGTAATTCTTGCTTAAAAGAAAATAATCACAATGAAATTAATTCTGCTTATCAAGATACAGGTGTGTGTTTTATTTGTAGTAATACATGTGAGGTAACAAAACCAAATGCAGCTGAGTTGTTAGAAAAGAATGGTTATGATTTAATAGCTAATGATTATGTTAGAACCATTTTTTTTAAAACCAAACCTATTTAAAAGTCTAAATAAACGATGAAAGCTATCGATATTAGTGACACTGTAAGATTAACTACCGGAGGTCCTAAAATGAAAGTAACCGCAATCGAATCAGATGAATATGTTAACTGTTCATGGGTCAACAATAGAAATGATGAAATGTTTGGCAGCTTTCCTAAACATCTTCTAAATAAAATTAAGCTCTAAATTGAATCATGGTATGGCTGAAAAAGAAATTATAGTAGGAAAGAAACTAAAACACAATTGTTAGGTCAAGTATTGTCCAGTGCAGATTAATAACTCCAATGGCTCTATAACAGCTACCTGTAAGCTTCCCTTGATTAGAACTGCCTAATTTTCTAAAACTTCCTTAAAAATATTGTTTTTAATTCCATCGGGGCTAGCCCCGATGGAATTAATTTCGGCGTACTTTACAGGGGGCATTTTGCCCAATGCGTCATGTGGCCTGAAATGGTTGTAATCATGCATCCAGATGTGTGTCTGCTCCCTGACCTGGTTCAGGTCGTCAAAAATGTATTTGTCCAGTACGCCCCGCCTGTAACTTCCATTGAACCTTTCAATAAATGCATTTTGTGTTGGTTTTCCCGGTTGGATATATTTGAATTCTATATCGTGCATTTGGCTCCAAGCTTCCGTTATTTTAGCGATGAATGAGCATTCCCCTGAAAATGGGACAGTAAGTTAAGTTCACAAAAAGAAACTTAAATTTACTGATATGACACGAAGAAAATTCACTTCAAAATTCAAGACCAAGGTGGTTTTGGAGGCACTCAAAGAGCGTGAAACGGCTAAAGATCTAGCGCAAAGATTCGAGATATCGCCGCAACAGGTGAATCTATGGAAACGCGAGTTTCTATCACAGGCGGAAACGGTGTTCTCCAAGGGTTCAAAATCCCCCAAGAGCGAAGCAGCACAAAAAGAAGACCGTTTACTTAAAGTTATCGGTAAACAAAAAGTGGAGCTTGATTTTTTAAAGAACGCCTTGCGCTAAGATCACTCAAAGAAAGAAGACCGATGATAAGCAAGGATCATACCGACCTAAGTATCGTAAAGCAGAGTAAGCTCTTACAATTGCACCGTTCAGGTTTTTATTACAGGCCCAAGGGCGAGAGCGAGCTAAATCTAGAACTGATGCGCTTGATGGACGAGCATTACGCCGACCACTATTTCAAAGGAGCCAAACGCATGCACACTTGGCTGACCATGGACAAGGGTTACAAAGTGAATCAAAAGAGGATAGACCGCTTGTATTACAGAGTTATGGGGCTCAATGCCATAATGCCCGGCAAGCATACTTCAAGGCGTAACAAGGCACATAAAATATATCCGTATCTCTTGCGTAATCTAAAAGTGGAAAGGCCCAATCAAGTATGGGCAATGGATATCACCTATATACCGATGCGCAAAGGCTTCATGTATTTGGCCACCATTATTGATCTGCATAGCAGATTCGTATTGAATTGGTCGGTTTCCAATACAATGGATGCCCAATGGTGCAAAGAGACTTTGGAAGAAGCTATCGCCATACATGGGAGACCAGAGATTGTCAATACCGATCAAGGGAGCCAATTTCTGGTGTTATCCAACGATATCAGATTGAGTATGGATGGTAAGGGAAGGGCAATCGACAATGTTTTCATAGAAAGTGAAGGCTACATTTTAAGGGAAGGCTACAAGGCCCAACC
Organism: Maribacter spongiae; assembly: GCF_047345125.1. Lineage (NCBI taxonomy): Bacteria > Pseudomonadati > Bacteroidota > Flavobacteriia > Flavobacteriales > Flavobacteriaceae > Maribacter > Maribacter spongiae. The sequence goes on from NZ_JBLFEQ010000009.1 coordinate 106,044, forward strand.
CTATATTTATAAAAAATCGAGAAAAAGGATACAGACCTTGTTCTCACAACTATGTGACCAATTCATGATAAGAAGAAACTATGCCAAATCCTTCGAAAGGTTTAAAACAAGGGTACTTTCCAAAATATCGGCACTGACTATTGTGCAATACATCAATAAGACGGTATTCAACAGAAATATCAACAATATAAAAATCAGCATTATTTAAAATGCACAACGGGTTAAACAAATATTTACCATAGCAATTAACTATACATATTGTTAGCAAAAGTTTTTATTTTATATACTACAATTTCCATCTGCGAAATTTTGTTTGGTTGGATTGTAGGCATTTATGCTTATGTCGAAAAATGTTCCACCATTAGTAAATAGGGAATTCAATCCACAAAAATCCATAAGACTTGTGTTCCCTTCAATTTCTATACGACCTCCGGTAGAACCAATATTTGAAAGACCATCTAAATTTGTTAAAACATCATTAAAACTAATGTTCAAATTTCCTCCAATTGAATTTAAGTTATTCAAACCATTGATGTTTTCTAAATTGATGTTTCCAAAAATGTCTAATTCTCCATTTAAAATAGATAGACTATTTATATTATCTAAATTCAGCAAAGAATCATTTCCTCTAATACTTAACATTCCTTGTATAGAATTTATATTTTGAAAACCATTTAAGCTTTCTAAATCGTCATTATTGATTACTTCTAATGAACCGACAACATTCTGCACATTAGAAAATGCTTCTAAGCTTTGAACTTTTGTTTGTGAAATCTTTATAGACTCTGTTGTTAATCCAATACTAGGTAGTCCATTTAAACTTTCAAGATTTTCCATTTCCAACCAAATAAATCCGCTAAGAGTAGAAGTAACGTTATTGAAAGCTTCTAAACTAATTATTTGAGACTGATTTATATTAAAGTTTCCTCCAATGGAACTTAAGTTTTGAAGGCCATCGATGTTTTCAAGTGCATTATTTCTAATGGTTAAATCGGAACCGACAGTTATTAAATTTAGAAATCCATTTAGGTCTTGTATTCCATTGTTAACTAGCTCTAAACTTCCTCCTATAAACTTAATTTTTGAAAAACTTTCTGTGCTCGTTATTCCAGAATTATTTTCTAAAACCCATTGTGCATTTTAAACAATGCTGATTTTAATGTTGTTTATATTTCTATCAAAGACGAACCTGTTAACGAACTGAACCATTGTCAAGGCAGTGATTTTGGACAGCACCCTTGTCTT